>NZ_JBFSPI010000012.1:0-78290 GCF_041464685.1 Vibrio sp. 10N.237.312.B06 | reverse complement strand
ACACATACCGTTGTCACGGTCAAACCTATGCGAGTCACCCCAGCAGAGCTGGGGGTTTATCAATGTTTAATTAAATTGTTTATGGTGCCCCCCTGATGAGTTTGATGTTGGACTCCAGTTGGATGCAGCGCGTAACTTAATATTGCGTTCGTACTGAATTGTTGTTTTTATATCCACTAAAACAAAACTCGATCCAATTACCTCATCAGGAAGTTCCCAGTTTATCTGTTCACCCTCATTTGCCGTAAAAAAAACGTACAGGTTTAATGCCCCAAGCAGTTGTGGATTCTCAGGATTGAACATTGGAGCAAGCCCTTCACTAAGGGCTTTTTCTGTAACAGCTTTCGTTTGACTTGTTCCTTTATAATTATTAGACAGTTGGACCACACCCGCTAGTGAGGTGGTTGCCGCTCTACGTAATAGTTTCTTTATGGTAAGGAATGCAGAATCATCGGTTCCTGCATCAACTTGAGCATCGGTGGCGATACGTGCAATTCCCGATTCTAGCTCCGTAGCATGAGGGATAATTGGCGTTATATTGATGGTCACCGCCGAGGCTTGGTATAAATCCATTGAGCACTCAATTTCGATTTGAACGTATTGATTATCAACAGAAGGGATGAGTGTTGAGGGGTACGAGCTATAAACTATGAGATTACCATCAGAATCATGCAGCCCAAACTCATTGATAAAGTGCTCAGCAAAGCGTGACGCGTCAACATAGACAATGGCATTGAACCAGTGCTCTTGTGTGTTGCCCTCATTAATATCTTGTCGACCGAACTCATTCACTAAGTGTGTGACGTCCGGTGTTGGCGTGACACTTGAGCCATTCGCATCGCCTAGAGACATTTGGTCAATTAATAACTTTTGCCCACTTTGGTAGGCCGCTTCCAGCAGCTCTTTACCCTTATCGGTAAGCACCGCCGTATGCTCTTGTGCAGATCCTAAACTCATATTTCATTACTCTTATTTCGGATAGTCATGCGATGTCGACTCTTTAGGGTGACCGCTGAATATAATCCGCCAATTAACGTTGGGTTGGTTGGGAAATTTTTAGAGGTAATTCGTTTGCGTCCTTTTGAAATCGAAACGCTGAATATCCCTCCTGTCGATGGCTTGTTTTTTATCGTCATTTGCCAATGTTGAGAGCCTTGTTTGTTGCTCTCAACAAGCGTGACGACGTTCTCATAGTCTTTTTGAGTCAACCCACCTTTGTCTTGAATAACTTCAACCAAAAAGGTGCCTTTAGCACCTGGTGGATTCATTTGATGCCAAACGGTCAGCGTTGGGTTGAAACCTGTTAGGTCTAACGCTCGTTTTACAGCCCAGACCGTGCCTTTGTATCGATAAAGCACTAAGCCTTCTTTGACGACTTCACGCTTTTTCGCGACCGTCCAAGCGTCATCCCAGGTATCGACACGAAACCACCAAGAAAGCCAAGGTAAGTAAGATTCGTGGACGTTATCAATATCGAGAACCTGAAGGCCATGAATGGCTAAGCGAAGCTCGTCCATCTCTTCCGTTGTCAGGAAACTCAGCGTGCGAAGCCGAACGTCTTGCTTTAAGATTTTGGGAAGCATTATTTCGTCTCGTTTATCCAGTGGTTATAGGATATTCAAACTTGACCACATAATTTCCGTTCGGCAGATGGATGCTATATATAAAGACACAATGCAGGCTCTAAATTACTCACAACGAGACAAGCTATGAGCACTGAAAATCAAACTAAAAACACCGTTGAAACCGAATTAGCATCAGAAGTTCGAAGCTTCACTTTGGAAGATATTGCCCGTGCAATGATGGAGTTTGATATCTGCATGTTGAACACTCCAGTTCAATTTGGTGGGATGGAACTCAACTGTGCTAAGCGAGTGCGCAAAGCGCTGGTTAAGGACCGAATTGAAGCGGTGCGTTTCACCAAAGAGCAATACGGTTTTGAATCTAACGATGCCATCACCGCGCATATCGCCTCGAGCATTTTAGTGTTTGGTGAACGCATTGAAGAGAAGCGAGATGAGCATGGCAAGCTCACGAACTTGGGTATGAAAGGCGAAGTGGTGATTTCTGTCGATATGCTAATTAACCTGCCCTATGAAGAGCACATCAACTTGGCTCACCTAATGGGAAAGAGCTAAACCTCGCACGAATCAAACAGAATATTTTTGATCACTCTTTTCGACTGCTCACCCACAAAAAAATCGGTCTTGTCTCCGTTGGTGAATTACTCAATGCCGACTGGGCGCAATATACGTATCTCATAGAGGTCTTTAATCATGGCAATAAATAAGGACAGTGGTTACGCGTTAGAGCTCATTGTTGGGGTTAAAGATGCGTTTACTCAGCAGTCGAAAAAGATTGAAAAAGAATCGAATAAGCTGGAGCGAGAGTTTAAGCAGCTGCAAAAAACCACCGCGGATGTTGATGCCTTTAAAAAGGCTGAATCAGCCATTGAACAATTGACCGAAGCTGAAAAACAATACTCAAAAATTCTAGGAAAAAAGAAAAATGAACTCCCCAAACTGAAGGCCGAGCTTGCCAAAGTGACACAGCAATCTCGAATCATGGCCAATGAAGAATCCAAACTGCAAGCGACCATCAATAAGCTTCGTACAGATATGGCGGGGTTAAGTGACGCTGGCAGCACCAATACCAAAACGTTCAAGAAAAAAACGGGGGCCGTTGCACAAGCTGAGCGCACATTGCAGGCGTATCAATCGAAACTAAAAAGCACAACTCAAGATGAAAACCGTATTCGCTCTTCTATCTCTGCGACAGAGCGTGAGCTTGGTGATTTAACTAAGGCTCACCAGAAGAGCACCAATGAGATTAAAGCGCATGAGCGATTAGTGTCACGCTTAGGCCACTCATTAAAAGAGGCGGGTCTCGATGTCAATGACATCATCCAAGAAGAGAAACGGCTGCAAGGCCAACTCAATCGAACCAATAAAGAGATTTCAGAGCAAGGTCGAGAGCTGGGTAAATTACAACACTTTGAAAAGCTGGGGGTGATTGCAGGAGGGGCCATGGCATCAGCAGGCTTCGCCTGGGCGGGGAATGATAAGTCTCGAAATGAACGCCTCCTTGCTGCTCGCAGTAGCTATTCATTAGAAGAGGTGCAATCGACTTCTCAACGACAATTTCGTACTGATTTAATTCGGATGTATGGTGCAGACCAAGAGAGCATTTTCGCCGCCCAGGCACTCGCTAAACAGCAAAACTTAGGTGAAGAAGATACTCAGGCATTAACAAAAGCCACTATCCAGTTACAAAAGATTTTCCCTGATTATTCCTCACCCGAAACCGTTCGAGCACTGGCGAACATATCTAAAGGTTTTGGTATCAGCATTGAGGAGGCAGCAAACAAAGTTTATGCCACCAGCTCAATGGTAGGTGACGCCAATGGGGATTTGCTCGATACTTTCGCTGAATATTCCCCTCTACTTGGAGACAAGATTTCATTTGACCAATTTGCAGCCTCTATTGTTCGCGCCCGTCAAGCCGGTGTTTGGAACACAGATAAGGTAGGCGATTCATTTAAAGAGTCCTTCATGGCTCGTTTCAGCGATGAAGACGAGTTTGCCAAGCTTGTGGGTAAAGAAGACAAAGCCGGTACGATTGACGCCATTGATAACGTAGACCTACGTAATCGCATTAAAGAAGCCGCTTACCGAGTACGCAGTGACGTTGCAACAGGCAATGAGCCGGGTAACAACTATGCTGCATTATTAGCTCTAGTGAATAGGGCAAACCAAACTGATGCTGCCATCGTCAAACCCATCCTTGAAGCCATAGGCGGCACAATCCTGTCTGAAGATATTGGTACCAAAGGCTTAGGCGCAATGCAGCAAGGTCTGCAAGAAGGAGCCAAGGTCTTTGACGGTGTTGATTCTCTTGATGATACAGCTCAAGGAGTATCAACTTCTATCGACAAAGCGATGAACTCGTTTGGCTCTATGACAGATACCGTCTCTAATAGTGCCGCTAATCTGATTGATAAATTCAATGGTCTTGGCGATGTGGTATCCAGTACGACTGAAGCTACGACGAGTGGAATGAATGACAAGGCAGGACTGGGTTATGCCGGTCTTGCAGGCGCAGTCGGTTTAGCTGGCTTTGGTGGTTTAATAGCGGCTCGTCTTGGTAAGAAAGCCTTTGGTAAAATCCTTGGCACTGCAATGGGCACTCAAGGCGGCTTCAAACCTGCCAGTATGTTTAGTGGCTTATTTACCAAATCTGCGGCTAAGCCGGTGGCGAAGGTCGCTAAAGGGCCGAGCTTTTGGTCGAGTGCGGGGAAAAAGGTAATGGATGGCGGTAAAGGTGTTCTCAAAAAGCTGCCAGTGGTGGGTCGAGCTCTAAGTACGACCTCAACTGGATTATTTACAAAGTCAGCCACGAAACCAGTAAACAATGTCGCCAAAGGAGCAAGCCCGTGGTCCTCTGCTGGGGAAAAAGTAATAAATGGTGGTAAAGGCGCTCTCAAGAAACTCCCCGTCATTGGTACGGCTTTGAATGCGGCCTCTATTGGCATGAGCGCCATTGAAGGAGATACGGAAGGAGTTTGGCGTGGTATTGGAGCCACGGCTGGAACCACACTAGGCGGTCTCGCGGGGAGTTTGTTTGGTGGCTTTGGTGCCGTCCCTGGTGCGATTGCTGGCTCTGTGGCGGGTGATGAGATTGCAGGTTGGTTATACGATATTTTCAATGGTAAGGATGATCCTGTTAACCAACAGGCTGTCGCTCAAGTGGAGCAAACAGTTCAATCTGCGACAATGCAACCCAGAAACGCCATCAGTCAGCCACCAGCCACAATCGAAGTGAGTTTTGCACCTGTCATTCAACTGGAAGCGGTGAGCTCTGAGGCCGATGTGATGGCACAAACCTTAGTGGCAGCCCTGCGTGATATGACGCCTCAGCTCAAACAGACATTGCATGATGTGATGGATGATCTTTGGAAAGATATGGATCATGTTGACCTCGACTAAAAATAAATATACTGTGTTTTTATACAGTACATTTAAAAGGAGAGTTTATTATGCGCGTTGATATGATCGTCAAAGCTTCTGGTTTACCCAAAGGGACATTCTCTTTGATTGAGCCTGAAATTCAAAAGCGTTTGTCGGTACTCGATCCCGATGTTTGTGTCCGTATTCGCAAGGGTGAAAACAATCATCTGGACATCATGGAAAGGGATAAAACCAAAAAAGAGAAAGCCCATGCGCTTTTGGAAGAGATGTTCAATGAAGCGGACGAGTGGCTGTACAACTCAATATGACAAAGGCGCAATTAAGCGCCTTTTCTTTTTAAGTTACAAACTAATATTGAATATTTCTCATCGACTCCAGCGTTTGTTCAAACGTTTCCTCTTCCATTTCAATGCCGATAAAACGTCGATTTAAACTCAAACACGCCTTACCTGTAGAGCCACTGCCCATAAACGCATCGAGCACCACATCATGTTCACGGCTGCTGGCGGTAATGATATGTTGCAGTAAGTCTTGTGGTTTTTCGCAGGGATGCTTACCTGGATAATATTGCACCGGTGCAAACTGCCAGACATCGGTATAAGGCACCTCACTGGTGACGGAGAACGGTCGACGTAAATGTTCGTATTGCGCTTTTAGATCATCGTATTCCAATACCAAGTTTTGGTAGTTATTTTTTAAAGCGTCATACTCCTCCATTAGGTCGCCATGCGTCTTCGTTAATTCTCCCTTTTTACTTGCGAAAAGCTGTTGAAGCTTTTGGTATTGCGCTTTGTTGGGGAGTTTCCATTGGCTTTCACTAAACCAATGAGAGCACATTTGTGTCCCTGTTGCCGCATTGATTTCTTTTGCTGTCACACCAAGTTGTTTACGAGCATTGATGAAGTAATCCATCAAAGGTTTGAATACGTGTTTCTTGAGCTCATTGCATTGAGAAGCGTAACCAGAGCAACCTTTGGCATAGCCTTCAGCGTTATAGTGGCCAGCAAATAAAATACGTTCGGTGGACGGAAAGAACATGCGCAAGTCCGGTTTGTGCATTCTTCGCCATGGGCCTGACGGTTTGGCCCAAATGATGTGGTTAAACACTTCAAAGCGGCTTCTGATGAGAATTTCAGTATCACTGGCCAGCTTTGAACCACAGAACAGATAAAGACCTCCTGAGGGTTTAAGGATTCGCCAGAACTCGAGAAGCACTTCATCGAGCCAGGCTAGAAATGAAGCGACATCTGGCCACTGATTGTCCCAGGCATTACGTTTGACTTGGAAGTATGGTGGGTCGGTTAAAATCAGATCAACGGAGTTGTCTTCAAGCGTTTTAAGGTAGGTTAAACAATCGGCATGGATGAGGCTGGCACGGCCATCGTGCAAGGTGTGTTGGTGCATTCTTATCTCCTGTTAGCAAGAGCCTTGAACACAAATAGCGGTTGAAAGCCGCCAGCAATAACGAATTAAAGCTGGCGGCGTTTTGTTGCTTCCTCTCCAATTCCTTTATCAAAAAGGTCTTGGGTCTCAGGTACTCAAGGCATCAAAACACCGATCAACCTTATCACGAGGAACTGTGTATTTATACAGTTAATTATTTCGAATTAATTGCGTTAAATCAGGATAGGGCTGTTGTGAAAGCTGTTCGATAACAAAGGCCACGTGATGGACAGAGTGCTCAGGCAGCATTTGGGATACAGAGATAGGGTCAACATGACCTTGTTTAGACTGTTCAATAATCAAACTCACCAGCGTTTTATGTTCAGGTTTAATCGTTAACATGCTGAAATTCCATGTAAATTCAACGTGAACACGACACTAGTATGGTGTGCCGGGAATAGCCAGTGCTTTGTGATGATAACTTGAGTTAATTAGAGCTCTGCAGGATGTAACAGCAGGTGAGCTTGATGCGTTTTTGCATTCCACTCTTTCATTTCTGCGATAAACAAACCATGTCGATGAATACTGTCAATGAGGTCATACGCTCTCTCATGTTGAATTAACATAGACAGAGGGCTAATCTGTGTCATATTGTCGAAACCCTGTTCAATATGTTCTTCTAACATATACAAAACACTCGGTTCTGCCTCAGTTCCTTCCTCAAAAAGCCTCGACTCAATGCCTTCTTCGTCATATAGGTGCACAAGCAGTGAGTACAGCTTCTCCGCACCAGCGAGCTTGGTCTTTTTAGCCTGGTCATTAAGTTGATAGAGCTTCATCTCTAGGTTCCCTTCTTTTGTTCGAGCCGCTTGAAGCATCAAGCGAATGTCTTTTTTAATCGCAGCGTAGGCCTTATCACTCATTTTGGGCTTTAGATATTTCAATAAAATCTCATTACGCTTTGCAATGGGTACGAAACGCGAGCTAGCCGATACTTGGAACAATAGATGAAGCAAAGCATGCGTTATGGTTTGGTGTAATGTTTGATAGTAATCAAACTCTTTTTTGATTTGCATAAGGACTAAATATTTGACGAATACAACGTATTGTTATGTGGTCATACTGTCCATAAATCAAGCTATTGAAATAATTAAAATGAAAGGTTGTTACTGCAGTTCACTAAACACCTGCTTGGAAAGCACTTGCTGAGTGGTAGCGCTTACTCGGTAAACCCGTGTATTGCCATACGCACTCGCAAACGCCACCGCCCTGAGCGAATCGTCTAACTCAAGCACAAACTGCACGCTAGGTAAAAAGTCCCCACTTTCCAATTCATCAAAAGCCAACAACACCTCATCAGGTGAGGTCATCAACTTCTCTTGTATCATTTCCCGAAACGGCTCTAGCTCTGGCGATTGTTTTATCACGTTATTGAGTGTGCTAGCCGATAAGCCTTGTTTCGCGACAGCTTCTGCTTGCTCTTTTAAGACGTGTTTACTTTGTGCGTGAGAGTAGTTGAGAATGCTTTGGGTCAGTCCATATTTTTGCGCCCGCTCCATCATCGATGCTGGCAGCGTTTTCATTGATACTAATGGCGAGCTAGTAAACTGATGCTCTTTGCCAGTCGTCGCATCCTTATCCAAGTCTGTGCCACTGACTTCGGCTGAGGCCTGTCGCATCGATGCGGGTAGTGCTTCATATTGCTTGCGTGACAACACTGACACTGTCGCACGGCACTTATGGTGGTTGGGCGGGTAAAAGCTTTCCCAAAATGGAGCGTCTTTGGGCTTAATCACGCCATCGAGCTTTCTGCACAGCTCTGTGGTGCCTGAATCGAGCACCGACGAATAAACCAGAAACTCCACCAAGTCGTTATAGGCAATCTGAGTCCAACGGCCTGAGTTATATGCGGTCATCATATTGTTGCGATAATGCAACTCTAACCAATAAGGATTGACCTGAGAGAGTCCTTCTTGCTCAAGAAGTTGACGGAGGTTCCCTAACGTTTCAGAGCGTGATGCTCCGCTTTCTAATGCGTCTTCATAACGTTTTTTGACGCGATTGACCGCATCAATACTGGAGACGTTCGCGACCGTAAAGGCGCGCAGCTTCATCGCCGCTTCCATTTGACGATACGCTTTGGTATCGGTCGGTATCATAGCTTTGAGTGAATCAATCGCTTCCTGAAAAGGCACCTCATCCACGGCAAGATAAATCGGCGCGTAAGTGAGTTCGATAGGTTTATCGCTGGCATCATTGATCGCATTATGGATATGCGCTTGGCCCAGCAGCCAGCTCACCATCATCGAAGCGGCATAGATGTTGGTGTATTGCGTTGTCACTTGGGTGATATCGATATCGCCTGGGTTTGAATACGCTTTGAACGCGGCTTCCAGTTCGCTTGAAAGGCTTTTGACGGTTAATGAAAGCGCCTCATTTTCGAGGCGCTGTAATTTAGTGAGGTTATCGTTCTCTTTTTTATCAAGACTCTTTAAAGCAGACATAAATGCTTTCCTGGTGCATCTGAAAGATACGTGGATTCACGACTGGAAGAGGGGCTGTCGACAATGTTGTTCACCAACTCTTTATAAGCGTCCTCATCCACTCGAATTTTGAGGCTGCCTTCACGACCATTGGCTAAGAAAATCCATTTAAGCAGCGTATCATTAAGTGTCTTATGCACCATGCGAGCATCGCGTTTGGAGACGCGCATGCCCGCTCTTTCATGGACTTCACCCAATGACCGAGAGCCGTATTTTTGATTACCGTTCGTCAAGGTTTGACCGGTGATGCGCTTGGCGATTTTGTTATCAATGTATTCAATGGTTCGAAGTAGTTCATCCACCTTACCGTTGGCATCAAGGGTGACGATTTCTTTTACACCAGAGAGTGCCACCGCATCTCCGTTCATCACAGGGGCTAACGAGTTGGCAATCGCTTGTACGTCATCCCCGCCATTGGCATTTTCAGCCAGAGCAATCGCCGTTGGGATCGCGTACTTCTCACCAAGGCGCTCGATGTTGGCCCAGCTGATCCACTTACTTTGCCAAATAGGCCACACTGACTCTAAGATAGTTTCGCCGTATGGACGCTCAGTGGTCGCATTGCGCAGCACGGGAATGACTTTCCCTGCTACAGGCGTTTTCGCTGTGTAGTCCACAGCGCCGTACACTAAGGTACCATCCTTTAATAGACGGAAGTCTTCAGGGCGTTTGGGCTCTGAGTGGGTGAGGCAAAGCTGTGAGCCGAATTTCTCCCAGATAAGCTCCACTGGCATAAAACCAAATTCCGTCGCGCTTAACATCTGTTCCATCAACATTTCTAAATCAAAGTCTGCCATCACCTCGTTGTAAAACTCGATGTCACTGGTTGAGCCTTCCATGACGTAGGGCACCGTCATGGCCGTGGCATGACGCATTTCAATGCTTGATGCCACCTCTTCATCGAGCAGCATGGCGCGAATGGCCCCAAAATAGTAGTTGCTGCTTTGGTAGCGAGCGTTGCCGAGCTCTGCTGGTAATGGGTAGTGATTAACGATAACGTCGGTGGGAAGCCGAGCGATAAGGGACGATAATGTGAGATTCTTTATCATGGGCAATCGCAACTCCTGTGTATTGAGCACCGCTTTCAGTGCCATGATTAAGACCAAGCAAGGCGTTGATTAATGCGAGCGCTTCGTCTTTGCGATCATCAAAATCAAACTCGCTAATTTCACCTAACTCGTAAATCGCCCTTTGAGTCATGCCTTCAGCCAACACTTCTTTGTCATCCTCGCTATAAAGGCGAGACAAGGCATTCTTTTGACCAAGATAGGCATAGCACCAACGCGCGGCTGATTGACAAGCAGTTTGAGTGTTGTTCTCATCGTTGTAAGTTAAGGAGTGGTAGATTTGCTCATCCAGGGAGCTCGATACTCCCTGGATGCTGACCATCGCTCTTAACTCGGTAAGGGTAATAGCCATTATCACTCCTTACTTCAGTGCGTCATCGGCCCAGCAGATGGCATCCACGACAACCGCAGGCAAAGGCTTTGACATGGTGTACACATCCGCGCCACTTGGATCGTCGACTTTCTTTACTTTCGAGAAGAAAGGTAAGGCCTGAAGGCCTGCGTCCAAATCATCGAGCGCGGCATAGTACGGTGTGTGGCCTGCCTCAAGGTCAATCATCACCATCTTGTCATCATCAACGGTTTTTACGCGGGTTTTCGTACCGCCTACCATGGTTTCGTATGAACCATTTTCAAGATTAATGAGGTAGCCGCCTACATTGACTTGCCCCTTGCTGACTTTCACATCGAGCACGTTGGATTTATTTTTCCCTGCTAAGGTGACAATGCGAGCAAACAACGTTTTACCACTCAATACTTCCAAGTTTGCGCCATAACCTTTCGCTTGAATGGTTTCATCCATTTCTTGCAAGGCGGTGTACACTTGTTCGATGGTGGCGTCTGTGGCTTTCAGTGAGCTGTCAAATTTGTAGCGAAGGGTTTCCCCAAAATCCACTTCGAACAATTCCATTGCGCCGTCTGCGGTTTTCATTGGGTAGGCAATCTTACCTGTCAGCGATTGAGCACACAGCGCTTCAGTTGAGACTTCAATCTTGCGCATCACACCAAACTGAAGCATTTCAAAAAACTTTTGAATGTTCTTTAAGCCTAATGCCTTGAGGTTGTTGAGCTCCGCCGCTGACACATGCGATACCGTCGAAAAACCTTGTGGCTCGATAGATTGAGTTTCTAAGTCATTGCCACCAAGCTGATACGCTTTCGTACCACGGCGTACCACCGGAATGTTAGACAGGGTCTCTTTGAGCACATTCCAGGGGATGCGCACGCTTGGGTAAAACACCGCCTCCCCAAACACCTTCTTGCGAATACGCATTGGCACTGACTTGCGCTTTTTGTAGTTGTTTAGCAGCTCTGCCCACTCTTGAGGGGCTAACAGACCGCGTAAAATATCAATAATATCCATGCTTTGTTCTCTTTATAACCGCTTATTAAACAGCGGCATGCATTAATGGGTGGGGTTATTTTTCAGAGCCTGACTCAGAAGCGTTGTTGTCTGATTGCGCGTCACCATCGGGAGATGGCTCTGAGTCTTCTTTTGGCTCATCCGCAATCACCAAACCAACGCTATCTTCGACGCGTGGGTATTCCCCTTTTTTCGTTAGGTCAACATGAATCGTTACTTCACCGTCACTAACAGGAGTGATTAGTCCTGATTTTTCATCGACGGTGGCCACGGCTTCATCACTAGAGGTGTACTTTACGATTTGCTCGTAAGGGTTATTGAGAACAAGATTCAAACCACTGCTTTGCACATCAACGCCAAGCTCTGAGTACACAACCGGTGAGTCATCTACTTTACGAAAACCGACAGGCTCAAGCTTTAAGTTATCGTCTGAATTATTTTCTACATCCGCTTTTAACTTTGCTTCCACAATCGGTTGACCTAATTGATGGTAAGCCTCCCCTTCACGCTTTAAGAGCTGAAGCTTCGCGATGGCTTGCTCAATCAAATCGTTACGGCGTGAATGGTGCAGAAGTGTGCGTGGGTGAGCGCCCATTTGAACAAAGGCATTCGACGCGTCACGCAGCGCTTTGGAAAACACACCATCTTGTTTGGCTTTTTGTTGCTCTAGAGGACTCATAACCAGGCACCTTCTGCAAAGAGTTGAACGCAAGACAGCGTAAATTCATTAGACGCAGTGAGCGCTGAATCATCCGCAAGCACCACACGGTCGCGAAGGTACGCGCCAAGGCGAAGTACTGAAACAGACCCATCACCTTTCATTTGTTTGGTGGTGACTACCCCTAGCGTCACTTGAGTGACGGTAAGATTACCAGCGCCATCATCTTGAACGGTGATCAACGGGGAGCCGTCCCAACGCCCAGTGATCATGCCATCAGTGATCACCACGGCATGACCTGGCTCTAAATCGGTGATGCCATTAACCATCATTTGTTGGATGACGTTGCCACCGGTATAACTGCCGACAATGGCGGGTGCGCCCTTGATGGTGGTTTTCATTCCAAATTCCATTACCAACCCTCCGGATCAAAGTTATCTTTTTGAGCATTGCCTCCATCGGCAAGCTCTAGATTTTGAGTCAATGCATCCCACGCTGACTTTTTAGGTGGGGTCGCGCTCTTTTCAGGCATCGCAGTCAGCATACCTTTGAGCTGGCTGTAACGATTACCGTCGCCTGATGCGCAAAGTTCAATCGACGAAGCACCTTCAATCATGACTTTCACACTCTTGCGAAGCTCGTCGCTCATTTCACGCGAGTCCGCTAGCTCGGTCAGTGTTTCCTTACGATCGCCTGCCAACGTTTCTTGCATCGCAGTAACCGCACCGTTTGATTTGTCGTCATCGGTCTTAGTCGGCTCTCCATCTTTGTTTTGCTCACCTTCTTTTTTAACTGGCGGCGTATTAGGTTTAATCCCCATACCGTCAAGCTGCTCTTTGACGACATCGCCAAGCAGCGTTTTGAGTTCGTCTTTCTTCATGGTTATTCCTGTTTCATTGTCATCAGAGCCAGGTTGAGTACCGACATCTGCACTGAGATAGATAGCGTCATCACAAAAGTCGCTATCGCTTAGATCCACCACATCACGGGTTTTCGTGTCCGCCGCCGGAGGAAGCTGCCCCAAGAAGGCAAGATGGTGCATGTACCACTCACCTTCTTTATCCGGTACTGGATGGATGCCAGCACTGAAGCCTTCAAACTTGCCCGAATCTTCCAGTGTTTCCATCTCGGGGGTGTAAATCACCTCACCCACAAGGACGGTTTTTCCGCTTTTATCGCCACTGCCGGCTTCTGTTCTGAGGTTGGACGCTCGCCCCAACGCGGCAATCTGATCGCTGCCTTTGGTTGGGTGACCTGGGGTCACGGGAGGGCGGGCATCCGATTTATAATGACGAACCACCGATTCGAGCTGCGCTTTCGTGACGGGCTGACCATTTTTTTGAATGCCATCCGCCACAATTTCCAACTTACGAATTCGCATATCGACTCCTTATAAGGTCACGGTGATACCAAATTGCCCTGGTGCATCCGGCGGGTATTTCGCACCGGTTTGCATGTCGAGCATGAATACGCGTCCAGAGGTATTGCTGATCTCAATAAAATGCACAGCAATGTTGGCGGTGTACGGCGAACCTTCATTGTTATAACCAGGAACCGGTGGATTTTTCACAAACCCATGAATACGAGTAATACCCGCATCAATAATCTTGGTCCCTGTTTCGGAATCCAGCATGCGTACTTGTCCCGTTAGGCGCAGCTTGATCCACCCATCGTTATTGGTCAGCTGAGCCACATCGCCAAGCGCCACCGATTGAAACTCCACCGTTGCCGTTGGGGCTTCGTACTTGCCGGTTGGCACTTCGACATCACCCAGCCCACCTAAGCCGCCCACCGTGGCCATCTTGCGCTGTAGGTCGCTGCTGGCGTTTTTTACGCGTCCGACGTATTGGGTTTCATTAATGAACGCCATCTGGTCACGCCAGACCACACTTTTCTCTGCCATGACTTACCTCATGCAATCAGTTTGTTAAAGGCGCTTTCTAACCCTTCAACGTAAATTTCAGCTTCAAATTCCACACTCTGCATAGGCACAGGCGGTGTCATTCGATAGCGGTACTTAATTTTGCCTTGCATCAGATTGGTGAGCGGGTTGTCACCGGCATCAATTGACACATTGCTGTACACCAATGCGGTGCCTTCTTTCGAGCGAAGATAATCGTTCACCGTATCTTTCACGCGGCCACAGGTCGTATTAGCAATGTCCGTTGGGCTGGTGAACATCGGAAAGTCTAAGAACTGACGAGTGGCGTCCTCAATGCTTTCTTCTAGGATGTCGGCTGTGCGGCGAACTGAAATAAATGACAGGTAATCGCTCTTGGTTGGGAACGCGGTGGAGTAGTTACCAAAGTTCTTCCAACCGCCATGGTTCATCAGCGTGGCAATGCCGTTCACGTTTAAGTAGTTCACATCACACGATGGATCGCTTGGGATGTAATCGAGCTCAATGGAAGGGCCAATCACATCGGCCATGACGTAGTTTGATGGCGAGCACCAGTAACCGGTTTCCGGCACAATGTTCTGCTCGGTTTGGTTGCGGTCTACCTGAGCAAGGAGGCCACACAGACTTGGCGCGTACCAATCAACCACCGTTGCGCCGTCGGTATCTAATACTTTTGGACGTGGCCAGCCGACATACGCTCGTTGTGAGGTGTACTTTTTCTTCCAAGCGTACGCCTCAGTGGCTGTTGAAATATGCTCTGGCATATCTCCCACCCAAATGCCGCGGATAGTACTGACCGCTGCCACAGCGAGTCCCATTGCGCCATCCTTGTGTAAAATGCCTGGAGCCATGTTGATTTTGGATGAAAAGCCGTAGCTCTGTTTCGCTTTACGCAGTAGCGGCAGTGCTTCCATGAATTTAGCCAACAGCGCATCGGTGACACGGGAAACGGTCAGTACATAAGTGAGCTCAATGCCAGCAACATCCCCCACATTAATGGTCATATCGTTGTCATTGGTGTAGCTGACGTTGCTCTTGGGTGCGAGCTTCACGGCGACCACCGTTTGACCTTCTGAAAGTGGTGTGATCGTGCCATCACTACTATCAACCAAGGCAATGGCTTCATCATCAATCGACCAAACAGCAGTTTGCTCATACGTATTGGTTAACGCGTTCGGCTGAGAGTCTGCGCCTAAGAACGCTGTCGCAACAGAATCACCCAGCGTCGCTGGACTCATGGTCTTGCCTGCGTTTGGATTGGTTTGTGCGACCGTCACGCCATAGACATGGGCCTCATCTACGTCATTCTCACCATCATTAAAGGTGACCAAGGCGGTGATGTTAGCAATACCGGCTTTCACAGGCGTTACCACGCCCGTATTAGCATCCACGGTCGCAATGAGATCATTGTCCGAGCTGTACGCAATGCGACAAGTGTGAGGGTTTAAAATCGTGACAGGTAAGCTTGCGCCATCATCAATATAAATAGAGACACTGGATGTGCTCATCGTGACGCCAGAGACCGCTGGC
This sequence comes from Vibrio sp. 10N.237.312.B06, assembly GCF_041464685.1. NCBI lineage: Bacteria > Pseudomonadati > Pseudomonadota > Gammaproteobacteria > Vibrionales > Vibrionaceae > Vibrio > Vibrio sp. 10N.237.312.B06. The sequence goes on along the minus strand of NZ_JBFSPI010000012.1, from coordinate 62,879 downwards.
GTTTCAACGTCAGGGAAGTCGCTGTCCTTACCTAAAGGGATTGATAGAATGGAGTTGCTTGGTACATAGTGGTGAACGCGACGAATGGCATTGGCGAGCGAGCCTTCACCGAAGGCCTTCTTCGCGTCATCGTAATTGGTGGTGTGGTAGAGCTTTAATGGCTCTGCCAACTCAGAGGTGCCAAACACACCAATCACACTGGACGACACTTCGATGACCGAAATGGGACCTGTGAGCGATTCGATGGTTCGGATGCCGTGAAGTAATTCGGCCATGGATACTGTCTCCTGTTCATCAGTGGAGTCAGTATCTGAGATTATTGGAGGATAATTTCCGTTCGGCAGGCTTAAGCGTTAGTAAAATCGAACACGTCACTTTGCCCCGTGGCGAGGATTTGGCAAGAAAGCTTAATGCCAATAATGCCCTGTGGCAAATCGGTTTGAGTGACCACAATACTGTCGAGTTTGACTCGAGGCTCATACTTAGCCACCGATTCAGCAATGGACACTTTCAACCCTTGCACTTCCCATTGAGGCTTATCAATGTACTCCAATGCATCCGCTGCGTAATCCGGCATATAAATCCGTTCGCCTTTGCCGGTGTACACAATCATAAAAAGTGACTGCTTGATATCGGCCACCAAATCGGTGTTTCGTCCGCTTCCTGCAAATTTGAGTGAGTAGGTCATGCGTACCCCGTTTGAATTCGTTTGAAATCCGGTTTGAATGAGTTTGAATAAAATTATTTGAACATTCACACCCGATAGAAATTAAGCGCCCTCAGAATCGCTCTGAGGGCGTTTTGTCATTTATTGGTTTGCGGTGGACGTTGGTCTGCCTTCTGCGTCATTGTGTTTATGGCTAATCACGGCGACTGTGACACCATTGATGGTCACCGAGCCTTTCATGGTGGCACCGCTGTTCATCACGGCTGCCCCCCCCGTTGTACTACCATATCCTGCGGCCCCGACGAGTCCGGTAAATGTTGCTGTCATATCCCCCGTCAGCGCTTTGGTAATATGGGTTTGACCATTGAGTAAAATGGTCGGTGCATTGACGGTGTATTTAGGGCTATCAATGGTTACACCGGACTCGTTTACGATGAGAGCAGGTTCGTTACCTTTAATTTTTAATACGCCCGTTGCGCTACTTTGGTCATATTCCAAAAGTGTGCCGTCTTTAAACCGGACACCAAACTTATCAACATTCGCGATATAGGGCTTTGCTGATTTGTTCGCCATCGAGCCAAGCACAAAACCAGACATCATTGAACCGCTAGGAATGAACAGACACAGCACTTGCTCACCAGGCTCAAGGTTGCACGAAATGCTCACGTTCTTACTACGAAAGCCCAGCACAGGCAACCAATCTGACTCAGGGTAACGTAGACCAGGGAAAGTCACCTTTACGCGCCTTAGCTCGGCATCCACTTTGCTCACTTTGCCAATACACACCAGCTTGCGCAGCATGGAGAGCACATCGCTGAGTTTCGTTTTCATTTCTGCGAGTTTGTTGAACATAGAGACTCCTAACGCATCATTCGTCGCAAAGCACCACCACCAAAGCGTGAGAGCGCTTTCGCGGCGCTACTGATTGACTTGGGCGTTTGTGGTGTTGCGCCGCCCACAAAACCAGACTCGAATCCACTGATGGCCATCTCCACCGCATCGGGCCCATCATCATGGCCACGAGGGAACTCTAAAAACATTTGACGAAGCAGCGTCTGAGTCTCTAAGAATTGGATAAGTCCGTTCTCTACCTGTGACGAGAGCGACTTGATACGCACTTGCTTATTGCCCCCTTTGAACTCACGAACTGGAAGGCGCACGCCTTTCTTCTTGGCGTAACGCATCACTTCTTTTTTGTAAATCTTCTGGAACGCAACGGTTTCGAACATCACAAAGGACGGCCTGTGTTGTAGAAACACATCCACAATGCGTTGGGCAAACTTAAGGTCAGACTCTTTCCAGCCTTTGGCAAACAACACATGATCCACCATGGTAATTTTGTGTCGAGCCACCACGGCAATAAAGGACCAGTCACCTTTTTTAAGGCCCGTAGCAGGGTCAATCGCCATACCAATGGTGCAATCTCGAAGATCTAATTCATAAGGTTTGAAGTAGACAAACCACTCTTCCTTAAAGTCGGCCTCTTCATCGGCGATAGGACGGTTCATCCATTCCGTCCACCAAGCACTGCCTGACGCGATACGTTTATTGTCTAACTCTTGCAAACTCCAACGTGCTGGAAATAAGGAATGCCCCGACGGGGTAATGGCACTGAAGCGCAGCCCCAACCAGTTAGGCAAACGGCCATCTTCAATTTGTTTAAGGAGACGTGACGGTAAATCGTCTGGGTGCATGATGGTGTTGGCGATGATGGTCAGCGCCCCTTTGCCCAGATTCATAATAACGCGTTTGAACCAGCGCTCCGCCTGACGACGCAGTGTCGGCGATTCCACCTCTTTGTCATCGAGCAAGTCATCACAGATAATGTGAGTCGGACGTTGGTACTTGTTTTTAATACCACGCAGCCGCTGCCCACGACCGACCGCCACAATGGAAGAGCCATTGGCCAGTTTGATTTTGCGTTTAGTCCAGGTGTTACCTCGCTGCTCCCCATAATCATCCAGAATCAGTTCGTTATCTTCTAAGTCATCTTTGATGGCGTCCATCATCTCTTTGGCGCTATCGGCAGACGCACCACAAATCACAATGAATGAACCAGGATGATTAAGCGCCAGCCATAAAGGCATGGCCTGAGTATTACGGGTGGTTTTACCGTGATCGCGTGGTTCGATATCGAGAATGCCCTCATACTGACCACGCTTGCCGTTTTCAAGCGCAAGGGGCTGTTTGATAAAACCGTGGTCGCGCGGGTCAATGAGCGCTTTGAACAGCGCTTCGTCTTGATGATTCAAATTTCGATTGGCGGCCAAGCGAGTCAGTGCGAGCTGGTATTCACTGAACTCAAGTGTGAACGCATCCGGCATATAGGTCTGACAGAAATATGCAAAGTCACGTTTAGATTTGGCACGGCGCTTTCGACGCGCCTTTTCTTCTTTTTCTTTTCGGGCTAAATCACGCCGCGCTTGGGCTTGGGTCTTCTTCGTGGCGCATTTGTCCTCAGCGGCGATATGCGCACTGTCTCGAATATTCTCTAAATCCGCATCGGACAATCCACCAAAGAGGCCGCTCATCGACGGCCTCGTTTCGTTTTTTGGTCGACACGAATTTTCTGAATGATGCTGACCAACTCAAGCAAGAGCTCGGGGCGCGTCTCTTTGAGTATATCGGTAAGCTGACTTTCAAACTCGGCCTTTGCCGCATCGACCCCTTTACGAAACTCAACTTTCAATCGGTCAAGGTTCACCTGTGCATCCGATAGTCGCGCTAACAAGTTGGCCAGCTTGTTCGGATCTTTAAATGACTCAGGGCCAAACTCCAATTCACGCAATACTTTGAACATGTAGCGCTGCATGATTTGTAAGTTCAGCTCTGAGATATCGGTGTTGGGGCTGTCTTTGAATTCCTTTAGAAAGACCTCTGCCTGCTCTTGAACCAGACGCTGCTCTTCAATCAACTCCTGATTACTACGAAGCACACGATGCACTGACGAACGTGAAATATCAAAGCCGTCTTCTTTGAGCGCCTCCGCGATATCGTCCAGCTTCATTTTGTCCACGGTGTACATCTCAATGACGCGCTCAAGCAGCCCGTGCAATTCCACCTTTGAGCGTGGGGCCATGGGGTTTCCTTCTTATTGTTCTCGTGAGCGTGCAGCTTATCCCCCGAAGGGTTGATTAACTTCCGTTCGGCAGATGGCCGCTAAATAAAAGGCAGAATTTAAGCCTGGTTCAAACACCGTTCAATGGAGCGTATCAGCGATGAAAGGTTTTCTTGATGCATTGCATAACACCACCAAAGCGATTGAGGGTCTGCCAGAGACGTTGGCTCCCTTTGGTTTGCAGTGTGTGCGCAACAACATGAAAAACGGCACGTTTAAACCCAACGCTCCGCTGACCAAAAACACCAAGAACGCAGGGGCTAACCCCCTGTTTGATACAGGTGAAACTTACGCCTCATTGACGTACAAGGCTGGCAAAGAGGAATACCGCATAGGCACCAACAAAGCCCATGCGCCACTGATTAACAATGGCGGCGTGATCAAAGCGAAGAAAGCCAAACAGCTCGCCATACCGGTCAACAAGCAGGTAAAGAAACGCTCCGAGGTGTATGGGGTGCGTAAAACCTTGGAAGGATTAGAGCGTCAAGGCTGGAAGATTTTCTACCGGCCTCATTCCATCATGGGACGAGCACCCTTGGGGGGTAAGGCTTTTGGTCAAAAGGTGAAGACTAAAGCCAACCGAAACAACAAAGGCGCAGAGAAAGGCGTGTTCTATGTGCTGTACATCCGAACGCCGCAAATCAAAGTCTCCAGTCGTGAGTTCATGTATTTAAGTCCCGAGCAGCAACAAGCGCAGCAAGAAATGGCATTAGAGCAGTTAAAGGCAGCAATCCAATGAAAGTGATTCGAACATTAGAGAAAACACTGGAAACCTCACTTGGCATGCAAGCGGTGATTGAGCCCTCCAATGCGGTGGCCAGAAAAGAAGTGCGTGTGATGTTCAATGGTATCCGCGCGTTGAATCGGCTGGCACTGACGACACAAGCCTCGTTCGCTGCTTATGAAATGCTCCTTGATGTGGTGATTTCAGCCAGGGTCAGCGGCGGGAACACGCAGTGTTTTTTATCTAGTCAGCAGATACAACTCAACCTGCGCATGACCGATTATCTCACCCATGACCTGATTATTTTAAAAGACATTGGTGAAGACTTGCCTGCTGGCTTTGGTGAATTCTGTGAGCGGCTGACGGTCGTGGGCGATGCAGAGATTTCCGATGCTCGAAAAACATCATCCGGCTGGAGTGAGCCAAAACAAGACGATGACTTTGACCCCAAAGACGATCTCTTTACTTGGCGCGAAGATTGGCAAGCCACATTGGTGCTCACCGTACACAAACATTTTACCAACCCTGATGTGACTGAGATCACCGCCAAGAGCCTTCTCACGGGTAAGAGTCACACCATCAGTGATGAGGAATCATAGATGACAGAACAAACAACGAATTATTCCCAGTGGGGCGGCTTTGGTGATTTAGTCTTTAAGGGGCGCTTCACGCCAAACAAAATCAGCGACTCGCGCACTTTTAAGATCAACAAACAAGACCTCATTAACGGTTATCCCGCGCACCAGAATATGGGTGAAGATGAGCACACCGCCTTATTGGATCTGACCTTTAATAATCACTTTGTCGACATCACAAAGATGACCAAGCGGCTCGAATTAATGGGCGAAAATGGCGTGCCTCGCGCTTTGGTCGTGGGCTCAGTGGTGCATGGGCAGTTTTGTATTCGTAAAATCACCCGCACCAATATTCAAACGCTGCCTAGTGGCGTGGTGACCAGTGTGGACTATCAACTGGACATCGTGGAAGTGCGTTCATGAATACCTTAATTGCACGCCAGAGCGAGCGCTGGGAGCAGATTTGTTATCGCGCCTATAGCGTCACCAATCAAACCTTAGTCGATGCGCTATTTGATGCCAACCGTGAGCTGACCCGAGCCATGACCAGCTTTACCTTTAGCGGAGGGGAAACCGTCAACATCCCTGCGGTGAAAGTGGTGAACACAGTCACTGTGGAGACGCCACCATGGGCATAACCGCAACAGGGCTTATCCGTCCATTCGCCATTTTGCACTGGGCGGGAAAGGATGTGACCGCTGAGCTCAGTCGCTATGTCAAGTCCATGACCTATACCGATGTGATGGAAAGCAAACAAACCGGTACAGATACCTTGTCTCTCACTTTGTTTAACAAAGACCGCCGTTTTTGTCAGGCCTGGTATCCCACCAAAGGGGACACCTTAACGCCAGGCATTGGCTGGTTAGATGAAAGCGGTCAGCGTCACGAGTGGTTGTGGGGAGAGTTCAGTATTGAGGAAGTGTCCTTCAAGATTGGGCCTGATGATGTGATGGTCGGTGCAAACGCCAAACCGCCCACCATCAAGCGAGGTTTTATCGACAATCAGCAGTGCTTGGTACAAGAGAATGTCACGTTTGAGCGCGTTGCACAGTCTTGGGCAAAAGAGAGCGGCCTATCGTTTATCAAAGCGCCTGATACGCCTGACTTTCAATTTGCTCGCATTGAGCAGCGAGATGAAACCACCCCCGCATTCTTAACTCGATTGTCAGAGCAAACCAGTGTGCCGATGGCCATCAAAGGCAAGAACCTTGTGATGGGCAACTTTAAAGACGACGTGATTCAAATTGACACCTTAAACCGAGACATTCTCACCGCTCTCAATTTACCCGATAGCGCTCGTTCAAAGTACGTAGCGGTCGAAGTCAATGGTTATGACCAGCAAGCCCAGCAGCTTTTTAGCTATCGCGCAGGGGATGCCACCGCGACGGGCGATCGAGTGAAGATGCTGCACAACATCGACAACGTGAAATCCATGGCAGACGCCAGAGCTTACGCCGAGTCCTATTTACAAAACGGCGCAGACGGGAAACAAGGCGCGAAAGGACGCATGTCAGTGACCAATATCATGTTAACCACCGCGCATTTGATTGAATTTTTAAACTTTGGCAACGTGCCAAACCGCTGGAAACCCACCACCGTGACGACCTCCATTAGTGGACGTTCGTGGACCGCCAGCGCGCAACTAGCAAGAGCGAACTGATATGACCAATCGATTCCCTAATATCCCAGAGCCGCAACTGGTCGAGGTGAATTATAACGCCGACCTTGTCACCCTCAAGCAGCGTTACCAACTAGGCACAGGGCACTATCCTGGCATCAACGACCCAGAAACGTTTCATCTTGAGCAAATCGCGTATGAGAAGAACGAGCTCAAAGCGCTCATTAACTATGAAAGCAAACAGAACTTGCTGCCGTTTGCAGAAAAAGAGCGTTTAGACAACCTTGGACTGCTCACTGAAACCGAACGGTTGCCCGCCTCAAAGGCCCGTACGGTAATGGCTTTTACCTTTACCCCTCATACTGGCTTTGTCATTGCTAAGGGCTATCAAGTGATTGCCGTGGATAACCAAACTCTGTTTGAAACATTGGAAGAGGTGGTGGTCAGTGCGGGCACACAGAGCATTCAGACGAGCGTAGAGTGCATCGAAACTGGCCTTCAGGGAAATGGCTTTTTAGCCGGACAAATCCATCAAGCTGTTACGCCATTGGATGCCCTTGAACGTGTGGCCAATACCGAGACCACACAAGGTGGCTCTGAGATTGAGGGTGATGATGATTTTGCCTATCGAATCTATATTTCGCCGTCAAAGTTCAGTGTGGCTGGGCCGTACGAGGCGTATGAGTACTTTGCTCGCTCAAGCAGTTCATCAATTAAGAACGTGTCGGTTTGGACTCCGGCCCCGAATGAAATTGAAATCAGTGCCATTTTGCAAGATGGCTCGCTTCCTAACCAAGCCATCAAAGACTTGATTAAGTCAGAGTGCTCAGGGGATAAGCGAGTGCCTATGGGGGATTTGGTGCGCGTGGTGGATGCAACGGATGTCAGGGCAACGGCCAGCTTTCACCTGCAGATCTTCAGTGACTACGCCTCATTGGCTGAGTCCATTCAAATGACGGCAAAAACCAACATTGAAGCCGTCATTAATACGTGGAAGACGCAGCACGGACGCGACATAGTGCCTGCAGCCTTAACGTCGCTGGCCCAACGTATTGAAGGGGTGTACCTAGCTAAAGGGGCGGTGACTGGCAGCGATGGTCAAGTCATTACAGAGACGAAACCGGTGACCCAAAAACAAAGGCCGCTTATCACCCTAACGGCCGTCACCTTTGAGATCATGGCACCCAAATGGAGTCGGAGGAAAGCTCATGAGTTTGAAAACTAAAGCAACGAAAGCCTTGGTGTGCTCCATCATGGCCGTATTGGCCATCGTGTTTAATATCGACGACGCATTGAGTGTCAGTGAACGTGGTCTGCGTCATATTGCGAATGAAGAAGGTTGCCGCGCTCAAGCCTACCAATGCAGTGCCAATACTTGGACTCTCGGTCTTGGGCATACCCAAGGGGTGAAGCAAGGTGACACGGCAACGAATGAGCAAATCGCCCATGACTTTGTTAAGGATGTGGCCAGTGCTGAGAGCGTGGTGAAGCAGCATATCACACGAACGCCGAGCCAAGCGGAATACGACATGATGGTGAGTTTTGTGTTCAACCTCGGCGCGGGCAACTTTGCTCGTTCGACCTTACTCAAGACATTTAATCAAGGAGACCATCGCGCGGCCTGCTTGCAATATCCGCGTTGGGTCTATGTTAATAAGAAAGACTGCCGTATTAAAGGCAGTGGTTGCGAAGGTATCCCCAAACGGCGAGATAAAGAGATGGCGATTTGTTTGAACGGATGGCAATAACATGGGTGTTCTAAGCCATCTCAAACGCACGGCTTTCTGGTTAGGCTGCGCGATACTCATCGTAAGTTTATTGGTGAACTACAAGCTCTTCCACTACACCAGTGAGCTAAAGGCCAGTAACCAAGTGCTAGGCGAGACCATTACCAGCCAGGAAACCACCAACCACTTACTGGCTGATCGCATTACCACATTAACCACCCAAAGGCGTGAAGCGCAGAAAATCGCGGACGAGGCGTCGAGTCGAGAGCGCAAGGCTCGACATCAGCTAAAAACACGAGTCGAAGAATTGGAAAAGGAGCTTGAACATGAAATATGCGCCGCTGAGCCTATCGCTTATCCTGTTGGCTGGGTGTCAGGATACTAAGATTGTCACTCAGTATGAATACCAAGATATTATCCAATCACCACCTGTGGGTGACTTGGTGGAGTGTGAGCGGCCGTTTGACCAAAAGCCGCTAACTTATGGCGAAGCGGCCAGCCGTGATGCTGTCTGGCTTACGTACTTTCGATTGTGCGCCTGTAAGATAGAGCGCAATCGAACGTTCTACGGTTACACCAATAAAAATGACGCTTGCTCCAAACTGGATGCAAGCGCCATTCAAACTCTTTCATTACCGTCCACTACCCAAACAGACTGAGCTGCTCCTTAGGTTTGCCATTAGCGGTTTCGCCTTTATCTTTGACAAACACAAACCAAGTTTGCAGTTTGGAGGCAAAGAAATAGCCATCTCGCACGTGGTTGCGCTGGGTGCGAGTGCAGCTATTAAACACCTCATAGGCTGGAAGCATACGGATCGGTTTCGATGGCATGATAATTACTCCTTCTCCATAGGTACTCAGCCAGCTCTTTAGGGGTGTACCAATTACGAATACCCAAATCACTTTTGATGATCGCTTTATCAATCTGATTGAGGGTAGCCTGAAACTCGATAGCTGCGATGCGGTTATCCGGATACATTTCAAGTAATAGTGCCTCGAGCTCTTCTTGAGTTCGAGGGTTAAGCACCTCATAGCGAGGCTCGGCCCGAAACTTTACTCGCCTCGACATGACCCCTCCTTTTGAGCAAGCCAACGCTCAAGCCCTACGATAACAGAGCGAATATTGTCACGAGTTAGCCAGCGAGCACGTTCGACTTTCACTGTGCGCTTTACAAAGCTATCCAATGCTGGGTCATCCAATCCTTGCCAGCCCATTGACTTTGCCAAAGCCGCAAGTTTAGCCCACTGTTTACTGGATGGGTGGCGGGCTGAGCTGCCACCCAAGCGTTTTTTAAACTTGAGCGAGTCCTCTAAATAGCCTTGCTGCTTTAATTCTTCTACCAACTGGCGTAATGCACCATCACTCAAGTTCTTACAGCTTGTTTGGCCCGTTTGAATACCTAAATAGTTGCGATACTCATCGTCATCATAAAACCCCAGACGGTCATTCAGCAGCGCTTTCACGCCCTTGTGCACCAAACCATAGTAAGCATGACGATTTATCTTCATTTTCATAGCGCCTCCTCAATAGGTAAGGTGAAAGATTTGCCGAGCCAATTCTTGTTGGCGACACGAAGCAGCAAAGCCGCAAAAAACTCGGATTTTTCTTTGGCGGAGAAGCCAGCGTCTCGACGCAGCGTATCAAACAAATCCACACTGTAGGCATCGAGGATGAATTTACGCTCGACTCGACCTAGCGCCTTGTTGCGCATGCGACTATCGCGGGTTCTATCGGCCTGAGATTTGGGGTTATCGACTTTAGGTCGCCCGATACGAGCGGAAGACATGACCATAAACGTTACTCACTCACAATAAGTTATTGTTCATAGTTTATGCATCTGGAAGCGTTTGTAAGAAAAAGTTGGCGTTAGTTAACGAAATATAGCTGAAGGAGAGTAAGGAATGGTACAAACATGGCTGGATTTAGTTCATGCAGTGTGATTTTTAACTCAAAAATGCCCCATTGTAATCTAGACCTTTTACTCATTCACAATCTGTTCATGAGCTTTTCCCCTACGAAAGGTTATCTGAAGCAATGTGTTGTCAAAGTTATATGCAAAGGCTATTTACCCCGTCATATCTGTTGGTATTGTTGAAGGTTAAAAAGAAAGAAGGCATTATTGGCCCATAAAATACGGACAGTCGACATATAGAAAGCGTTATGAGCTTCCAAGAATAGAAGGAAAATATGGCAGTTTTAGAAATTCTGACTGCACCAGATCCAAGGCTTAAGGTCAAAGCGGAAAAGGTGCAAGATCTCTCCACGGTACAAACATTAATAGACGACATGTTGGAAACGTTATATGCGACTGACAATGGTATTGGTTTGGCTTCAACTCAAGTTGGTCGTAAAGAGGCCGTTGTTATTATTGACCTTTCCGAAAGTCGAGATGAACCATTAGTTTTGGTTAACCCTGAAGTGGTTAGCGGCTCGGATAAAACATTGGGTCAAGAGGGTTGTTTATCAGTTCCTGACTATTATGCCGACGTAGAGCGTTTTACTTCAGTTGTTGTGTCTGCTTTAGATCGCGAAGGTAAACCAATGACCATCGAAAGTGATGAGTTTCTAGCTATCGTAATGCAGCACGAAATAGATCATTTGTCGGGTAACTTGTTTATTGACTATCTTTCACCACTTAAGCGTCAAATGGCTATGAAAAAGGTTAAAAAGTACGTTAAAGCGCACTCTTAACTTCCGCCTATCAATATAGGTAATTACATCCTGTTGGCTGCGTGAGTAGCCAATGCTTTTCGAACAACAAAGTTATCTGCTTCGCTTTGTCATTTCGGTCATTAAACATTGCTTACGACAAACACATATAGAAGATCTCTTATTGTGGTCTCTCCGCAGCCAACCACTATTGGCTAGGCCATTAGACATTTATCGGTTGATAATTACGGTACGACAGAATCGCTTGGTGATCACACGAGCTAGCCATCGTGACTAACTCAGAGCTGCCCCTTTCTGCCTTAGACCTGTTACTCTCAAGATTCTTCACTATCGAAATTTGACCTGATTTTTCTAATGTAACACGATATGTTTAGTTGATTAATGTTCTGACTGACCTTGGATAATCAACTTGGGTTCAGACCACTCTATAAAGAGAAAAAAGAGACATCATATTGATGTCTCTATAGTTTTGACTAAGCTCTCACCGATACCGATTTGGTTCGAGTTTTTATAATGTCTGATATTGAAAACCAGACTATCAAGGCCACCGAACTGCTTATCAACATTACCTCTAGGATCGAAGGCTCCGAATATAGCGCCGACTCGAACAAGTAAGAGATCGCAGGAATCACAGATAGCATACAGACCGTAAGTACAGGCTTGGTAACCTCCATTCCTTTCTGAAGCAAAAAGAACGGTAGCACAAAACCAAAAACAGAAAGCCCGAACACCTCTGCCAGACCTACTTCCCCACCAAGGCTTGCACCCGTTGAGAAGGCCACGCCCGTGGCGACAACACCTGACAATAGAAAACGAAATGCCAAGATCTCATCAATAGACAAATCACCCATAAACTTTGCGTTCGACTTTAATGAAATTAGTGCAGCACCGATTCCGGCCAATGCAGCCAAAACCAAGCCCAGCAGCAACGCTGCATCCATCACGTTTGCCTTAACTGCAAACAATAGAGTTAGCAAAGCGATGGTGAAAGCCTGCGCCAACCTGCCTAAAGTTTCACGAGTAATCACAGACACTACAACCACGGCTACTGCCGACTCAAATAGAGCCGCGCTGGATGCTGGGATATAAGTCAAAGCCAAATGAAACGAGAAGAATGTATCTTTTAACGACTTGAGGAGCCAGAGCAAGCAAGCGCTCTAAATAAGGCGAACCGTTATTCATGATCTCCTGCAACCCGCAACCAATAAGATCTTGCCACTGATTGCTTTCTGAATCCGAGATGTCTTTGTTTAGCTTCTCAGCAACACTCAGGTTAGCGTAACTCTTATCTTTAGATTCTTTCGACACCTGCCTTACCAGCTCCTCTATCGATGAGCCGCTAGGGGCACTTTCATGCAGCCGAGACCTAACATTAGGTAACTCACCAGATGGCGAAACCATCTCAACCTTGATCCCCTTTGAGCAAAGGAAGATTGCCAAATCGATAGCCGACAATTTGCTGCCAAAGATGGTTGCGCTTTTAATCTCCGGTAAAGAGTCTGACTCTATACCGTAGCCGGATGGTCGAGTTGGCCCAAGACAAATAATGCAGTTCCCAAAGATATGATGCCCACTTTCTTTTGTAAGCACCTCTTTATCTACATAATCAATCGCCACAGCCTTGTCTTTAACAAACTCAATACAGCCACCACGACTTTCGAACAACCCTAAGTATTCTTCGAACTTAGATACCACGTACTCAAGAAAGAGGCTTCTTGGAGCGAAATCTTCCTTTTTGTGAGGGTGCCCCATCCGGATGCAATATTGGTAAAAGTCCAACAAGTTGTTGCCATCAACAGAGTTTAGGTTAACCGGAGTATTGCAAAGCATTTTGTCCGAGAATGTCGAAAAGCCACTACCCTTGCAGACCCCCAGAGGGTCTATGATGGTGATATGGTCGAAATCTTCACTTTGTACCGCAGAAATGAAGGCGCTAACCCCTGAAACGCCAGCCCCTACTACAATTAGGTGCTTTTGTTTATTCATGATGCCCACTCTTTATCATCACGTCTTTTATGGCAAGGTATTCTTGACGGTTATCCTCATTGACCTCATGGACAAACACAGAATCTAATACGTCATAGAAGGCAGTGTGCGGGAGCTTTCCTTTAAAGCACATGTGATTGAGCATCGCCATGATCTCTTTAACCTGATGACTCCCTGAATGCTTATTTAATGTAAGGAAAGCATTGATTATCGAATCCTCTAAAGCCAAATCTCTAACAACAGGCTCTTGATGCAAAGGTATATCTAATACACCACCTCTGGTAAATAAATCACCTAACGGAATATTAGGCTCAAAATCGATCATCAAGTTTAACTTACCTTTCTGACTAACAGATGTGGCACTATGAAGCATATTTCCATCTAAAAACCAGACTTCTCCAGCTTTCATCTGATAAACAATGCCGTTCTCTGAGTTTAAGCATGTCTCGTCTATATCAAGCACCACATGAATACGAGTAAATCCTTTCTCGAACTCCAAATAGTCTTTGTGCGGTAATATCATCCCACCTTTGCATGATCTTAACAGGCGAACAGATTTGATTAGAGAACAATCAAAATTATCTTCAATGAGCTTATTTATATTCGTTAGTTTTTCACCAATCGTATTTTTCTTTGCCGCTCCGTGGTATTCCTTCGAAATAGCATTCCCATCAGTACCTTCTTTATTCCATATAGAAAGCGTTTCCCAAACCCCAAAAGCGTACTCTTGGTAAGCAATATCGAATGATAATGACTGAATGAATTCTAAGTCCCTTTGGCTAAGGTACTGATCTAAATGGATGTTATACAACTTTCTTGATGACATGGATTTCCCTCTCAATTATAAATCTTGGTGCAGTAAAACATATTTCAGTGCATCTATTTAAAGGGAAGCTGTAACTAAATATTGCCTTACGTCAATAGTATTTAACAACCCTTACCTTTTATCAACATGTTGCGTATTTCTACAGGACTAGATAAAGAACTGGTGTTTGGGTCTGCAATATCCGTTAGTTATCGACTCTCATACCAAACTCAAGTGACAAAAACGTTGGGACTAGTACATAAAATCCTCAATTAGTTATGGAAATATCACTTTATTGTTGTAATAGATGAATAAATTTGGCCACTAGATTAGAGATTTTTCGATACCCAAGATAATCCGTTAAATACTAATTTAGTGAAGGATGTAACTCAGAATTGTCCAGAACATTCGTAGTTAGAATTTTTACCCGTTGCAAGCTAGCTAATGGCGGATTCACCAAATTCAGGCAAAGAGATGCCAAAGCGGGGTCGCCTAGAGCGCCGCTTGCCTGTATTTAATTAGTTGGTTATTGGGTTGATTTACTCGTTGCGAGTAACTGTTTATCGGCTTTACGAGCGATGGTTCTTAGCATAGAGATACGAGTCATGTTTCCGCATCCAACACTAGGGCGACCAAGGCCATCTAATACTTTCCGAGCTAACTCTTTTGCTTCTTGAGGATTACGTGTAAGCATGCATTCTAGTGAGTTTAGTATCAGCGACACTAGTCCCAATTTAAGTGGTCATTTTATCCATGATGGCTCCCTCACAATTTGCTGAAGTTTAAGTGAACCTGTTGGTATTCGCCTTCATCATCGCGTTCGTAGAAGTTGAAGTACGACTTACTGCCAATAACTAACAGTGAATCTTTTGCAGCTTCTTGAGCCTTGCGTAAGCTTGGGTCTTGAAAGTCTTTACCAATAAAGCTAATAGTGTTCGCAATAGAGGCATCATTCACAAAAAAGTCTTGAACCGCGATTAATACATCATGTGGTAGTTTGTCTTTTTGGCTGTTGTAATAGTCACGAGCGAGCTGACGAGCCGCATCATGCTCTGGGCCAAGGGTTTTGAGTTTGGCAGTTTTGTAAGTGATTTTGTACTTACCATCAAAACTGAACATTCCCACGTTCAAGCCATTCCCACGGGTATGCAGTTTCGTACCGTAGCTCTCCAACATTTCAATTCGAAATTCTTCAAAAGCTTTCACTAGGTTTTCTTTGAAGGCTCGAAGATGTTTTTGATGCGTTTTTACTTGCTTAACCAAACTGGTGACGAACGCATCTTTACGCAGCTCATGAGCGGGAATGTTGCATTGGGCAATCAGATTACCTTCAGCGTTATAGACAAAACCTTCCGGTGCGGTTGGGCGAGTCGGCTTTACTTCTGGTTGTTGAGTCGTTTTATTCATTGTGGTGCTCCTGTTTTAACAAAATGGTCAGCTTGAATAAGCTCGTTCTGTTGTTTTAAAAATTGGCTGACGGCTTGGTAAGCCGTGTCTTTTGCGCCGTAAGCAGCGATGGCTGTGTTTGATTCCAATTGGGTCAATGCTTCTGCTCGATAGTCTACGATAGAGAACTCTCCGATACCGTTTTGGTTATTTGGGTCAAAGCGAACAATCACTTCGAGCTTAATGTCTTGATTGGATTGCTGTCCCATTACGCCTCCCAATAAATAATGCTGTGGTTAAGCTTAACGGCTTGCATGTGTCGTTCGATGCCTTGACAGTTCATGTTGATATCGAATTTTGCCATGTCGGCATCAGCAATTAATAAAGGTCTATCACTCATCACCAATTCACCTTTGCCTTTTGGTTTACGGCTGGCGACTCGACCGCCACGCAACCAAACAAATTCATCCGTTTCTCTGCGACTCATATTGCCTCCCAAGGACGTAGAACTTGGTTTAATAACTGGTAAGCAGGAGAGAGTAAAAATTGAAACTCAGCATCCAGCTGGGGGTTGTTGCCTTTGCCTCTTTTGGGCCTGCAATGCTTACAATGACCATTGTGTAAGTGCCATTTCAGAGTCTTCCCTCGGCAAGTAAGACATGGGGAGTAAGGTGAGGCCCCTGTCAGTTGATAGAGGTATGCATTCCCTTCTTGCCCACCAACCGTAACTGCGCCATGTGCTTTTAAACGCATCAACAGGTTCTTAATGGTGGTGAGCGCAAGGCGGTCACGTCCAACTTGTTGTTGCCAAAGAACCTTACACGTGCAGGGCTGGTGCTTAGTCAACAAGGCCATTACGGTCTCGGTGGTGTTGGGGAGCAGTGTCATGGTTACACTCCTATGCTTTCTTTTAAGTAGTGGTGAGCAGCGGCCAAGTGCTTCGGTGTCAGCGGCTCATGGTTTCGGGATGCTGACGAACTGGCTAACATAATCATGTCTGCGAGTGTTCTGAGTTGCCCTGTGGTTTTCGGCACAATGGCGTAGGCCGCTTTAAACAACTCTTGGTCTTGAATACCCCAAGCCTGCATGTAGCTTTTGATGTCACCATTTGACGTTACCTTTATGCAGGTTGGACGTATCATTCGGCTCCAAATCGGGTTCATGTTGACTTGAGAGCGAGCCGCGCTCATACGAGTACGCACGACATCATTGCCAAGAAGGAACACGCCGCACTTGCGCTCAGCTAAGATGCGTAAGCCATTCAATACATCATCTGAAAGGTATTGCGCTTCATCGATAATAATGAGTCCGTTTGAGCCATCTAGTTCTTGCGCTATTGCTTTTTGCATGAGGTAGACTGTCATGTTGGATGCCTTAATATTCATGCGCTCACAAAGCTCAGAGAGGATGGCCCGCGCCGATTTACACAAGTTTGAAGCAGTGACAATCCAGACGTTGTTGTGTTTGCGTTGATATTCTTCGGCGGTGACGGTTTTACCAATGCCTGAGCCTTCGTAAACCATCGACCAGCGGCGCATCGTGCGAGCCAAGTCCATCAGTTTCCAAATCGTTTCCGAGGTTGGCAGCATCAAAAAGTCAGGCTCTTGAAATGACGTCTCTGCTAACTCTTCAACTTGGGTACACCGTGTATTCAACCAGGTTTCAAGTTTATGGAGCTGAGTTTCGGTGTCGCCCGTATAAGGTTTGTTATTAAGCAACTTACTTAGAATGCCTTCACCAATATCAGACTCTTTGGCAATCTTACGATTACTGAGATTTTCACTGACTTTCACGGCAAGGACTTGTTGAATAATGTTGTTCATTTTGCTTTCCCGTACTGCTGCATTAATGCGTCTAAATCCATAGTGGGTTCAAAATCCGCACCCACCGCTTTCTTCTCAAGTAAGCCTTCAAACTCACTCGGGTTCATTTGATGCTGCTCTGGCGCTCTTGCTAACTCGGGTGTCATTTCAGTAAGGCTCGGCACCATACCGCCCAATGGCTCGGGCTTCTCATTGCTGCGCGTTAACTGGGCAAGGTCGTCGTTAGTTAATCCGACCATTTGCTCCTTTAACCACGCGGCTCGATTAATATATTCACTTTGGTGTAGGCTCTGACGGCGTGCCGCGCCTAAATCGTCATAAGCCGCATCAGCAAACAATGGAACCTCGCCGATGAACTCTCCACGCTCACTGTAGGCATACACACAGCCTGTTAAGTCATAAGGGTTGAAGCGAAGATGAACACTTTGACCGATGTATTCGAACAACAGTGGGCTGCGGTAACGATTCGATAAATGCTTGCTGTAACGCCCTGCGTTTAATTCAACGAGGCCGCCACCATGAACCTTCACACTTTTTCGTGTCCGGTGCAGACACAGGCGCAACTGTGTTGCGGTGGGTTTACGTACTTGTATTTGGGTGTAACTTTGCTCAAACACTTGCTTATAGCTGTGAATGCCGCGTGCCATTTCACTGCGACGGCCTTCCAGGCTATTCCAATCGGTCACCCACTCGGCAAATAGCTCAACCACTAACTCAACAGGTACTGTGGCTTCACCGTAGTTCGCGGGTTTGCTGGTGGCTGATTCACCTGCGTAGGCTCCTGCAAAAGCTGGATGGCGCTCAAACTGACCGATACCACCTTTAGAATGGAACAAACGCTCAACAGGTTTGGCTCGCGCGTTACCTTGACGGCCTACGTTGTCATCTTCAACGCGAGTCCAGTTTACTTTTGAGCCTAGAGCCGTAATCGCGCCTTCAATCTCAGCGTTATCAAACTTTTTATGCTCTAACTTGCCTTTGCCCGTTGCTTTAGGGCGTGAGGTTCGCCCTGTCATTGCTTCACTTAACGCCACGGAGCCTCGGTCAAGGTCGAACATTTCAGGGATACCAAAGTTTAAAACCATGTTGAAAAGAGCAATGCCTAACATTTCAGTGTTCTCTGTAATATCAATGGCGTAGCCCACAATCATGGAGCTATAGACATCTTGGAACACCCAAACGGTAGGACGAAGCACCGTGCCATCTTCCAGGTGACAGCGAAGACGAAACTCATGACCATCACCCGATACGCGCTGCATAGCATGCATACCGACTCGTGTGCGACGCTGCGCAGGGACTAAGGTTTGCTTGGCTGCAAACAAACCACCTCGGCAGTACACTTGAAGTTCATAGGGGATGTCACTCGTTACTCGGCTACGAATGGTATGCAGACAAGGGACATTCCAACCTTTACGCTCTGCTGCTTTAAGCATCCGGTTATAACACTCGGTCACGGTTGGTTTTTCAGGGCGTAAATAATCAGCCTGAAACATAGACCACGCTTCTGGTGATAAGACTGCGGTACGCTTACCGTGAGAGCCAATTCTATCGAGAAGGGCTGGTAACCAGTCTTCCACAGGGATCTTATTAGTTTGCAACCCTGGGATGTTGTAAAACCAGCTCACAATTTTGGAATAGGTTCTTCCAGACTCTTCCGCCACGCGCTTCATTGATTTACGCATGCTAATACCTGATTCAACATACGCCTTAACTCGCATACACAATTCATAGCGCTGCTTGGTTGAAGCTTTCTTGCTTTCGGTAGCTTCTTCGTACTCAAGCCATAGTTCATCGGAATCAGGAGTTACAACTTGACGAACATGGCGGCTGTCTTCAGCTTGTAGAGTTTGCTGCTTAGCTACGTCACGCAAGAGGTGCAAACGAGTTTCTTCTGGTAAGCAATCGAGATGGTACTCAAAGGCTTTAGAGCCTTGGCGTTTACGCTTTCGAACAACACCTAGTTGGTTTAGCTTGTATCTCACACCTTGAGGTGTGCCTGCCATGCCTGGTCTATTCAATAATTGCGATACATCAACCCACATCTCACACCGCCTTGTTTTGTCTGTATCGACTAGGCCAAATCTCTTTAGGGTGTTTGTTTAAGGCGTCAGCAATAATTCGTTCACCTTTAGGCCATGGACGAGATAAGGTGTTAGACAACGTTGTAGCAGCAAGACCTGCCTTTATAGACAAGCCTTTTAGCGTTAGTCCTTTCTTATGTAATGCTGCAACTATATCGATTCTGTGCATGTCTTTTCTTTCAATAGACATAATGATCCCCTAACTAAAAACTGATATGCTAATTAGTCGCTAAACTAACTATCGCTAATTAGTTTGCAAACTTAATCAAGTTAGTTAAGTTTTGATCACATTATTGAACAAATCAAGCGCAAAGTTGAACTTTCTTTTCGTATTTTGTTCGCATTTTGGTTTTCCTAGTTATTATTCCATATAAATCAATAAGTTGAGTTAAAAGAAAGACTATGCGTAATAATGAAAAATTACTTTCTTTAGATGAAAGTACATTAGAAAGTGTACATAACCGTATTGAAAGCCTGATGAATGGTAGGGTTGGTCGAGAATGCGCACAGGATTGGGATGTGCCGCATAGCACTTTAGTGACGCTATTACATCGAAGAAGCGATCCGAAACTATCTATGCTATTAAAAATAGCTAACGCAGAAGACGTGACCATTGATTGGCTTGCTACTGGTAAAGACTCATCAGCACAATTTGTAGAAGTTCCCGTTAGAAAAGACAACGTTGTTGAGGTAGTTCAATATAACTTTCAAGCTAGTGCTGGGGCTGGCTGTCTAGTTGTTTCAGAAAACCCTGTAGCCAGATTTGAGTTTTCAAAGGAATGGCTTATCCGCCAAGGACTGAACGGGAAGGAATTAACTATTGTTCCTGTACGTGGGGACTCTATGGAGCCAACATTGATGGATGAAGATCTAATGCTGGTGGAAGTGGTAAAAGATCCTAAACAGGCCCGTGATGGCGTGTGTGTGTTTAGAATCGATGATGAAGTGTTGGTAAAGCGTGTTCAGTATGATTTTGCTAGCGGTGGCTACCATGTAACAAGTGACAATACTGCATATAAGCCATTTTTTATTGGAGAAGAGTTTGAAGGCCGATTCCAATTACTTGGTCGCATGGTAAGAGTGTTACAGAGAGCAAAGAAAGCATAACTAAAAGATCATTTTACGCACAATATCATCTGTTTTAACTCTTAACCATGAGCTCTTCATTAAAGTCCTAAAATCTTCAATAATTCACTTTAGAGCTAAAACTCATCTTTTATTTCTTATTTTCAATGCGTTACCAGCGTATAACTCACTTTCTCTTTTGTATTAACTTTTAATTCTCTCTATCATCACGCTCGGGCTGTTTAACCTTCAATAAACAATAGCCCAGCATGATTAGATCACGACATTTTGCTTCTTCTAAAAAGCGAACATAAAAAAGCCCCAACCTAAGTTGGGGCTTCGTTCTATCTATCTATCTATCTATCTATCTATCTAACTATCTAACTATCTAACTATCTAACTATCTATAATTACAGCTTAAAACGGCTGATTTCATTTTCTAGTTCATTAGACAGTTCAGAAAGCTGAGCAGCTTGTTCTGCAGCTTGGTGCGCTTCACCTGCTAGCTCGTTAGATACGTCACGGATTCCTTCAGTGTTACGAGTAATCTCAGACGTTACTGACGCTTGCTCTTCTGCAGCAGAAGCGATTTGAGTCGCCATATCACTGATACGTTCAACAGCAGCATGAATTTGCGTTAAGCTAGCGGCCGCTGAGTTTGAGTCATCAACACTGGTTTCAGCAAGCGTTCGGCTATCGTTCATGATACTTACCGCTTTGCCCGTTGTACCTTGCAGTAATTCAATCGTTTGTTGAATTTCTTGAGTTGAACCGTGTGTACGTTGGCTCAAAACTCTCACTTCATCAGCAACAACCGCAAAACCGCGACCTTGTTCGCCAGCACGGGCAGCTTCAATCGCCGCGTTAAGTGCAAGTAAGTTAGTTTGTTCAGCAATGCCTTGAATGTTAGACAAGATAGCGTTGATGCTATTGCCGTGCTCTTCTAGCTCAAGAATCACGTTCGTTGCAACTTGAACTTCTTGTGCAAGGTTTTGGATTGAGCTTTGAGTCTGTGTAACTTGACCCGTACCGTGCTCACACGCGCCAACGGCCTCAGATGAATTCTGTGCAGTTTGATCAGCGTTACCCGCAATCTCTTGTGTTGCTGCAGCCATTTCGTTCACGGCTGTTGCTACCATATTGATTTCGTCTTGTTGCATCTGAATGCGAGCACTACGCTCTTCAGCTTGAGAAGCTGTTTGACGTGCTTGGTTACCCAATGCAGCAGACACTTCACTTAGCTTGAGTACCATGGTGTGCATGTTGCCCACAAAATGATTGAAATTTGCCGCAAGTTTACCAATTTCGTCATCACTTTTAAGCTCAAGACGTTGGGTCAAGTCGCCCTCGCCTGAAGCAATTTCTTCAAGTGCCGCTGAAACGCGGTTTAAGTCGCGGAATAGGAAACTAACCAACATAGAAACCAACACGATAACGATCAGAGTAATTACAACCGCTGTAGTAATGAGTTGCGTAAGAAGTATTGAGTGATTCGCTTCTTCTGTTGCTTTGTCCATCTGAACTGCGAAAATCCAGTTCGTGTTAGGCACATTAGTGAAGTAAAGCAGCTTCTCAGCACCGCGCTCTTTGATGATCTCGATGCTACCCGTACGCACTGCGTTTTCGATGATAGGCATAGAAATGTCGTTTGAAAGCTGGCTTACAGGCTTAAGGCTCAGTGCTGAGTCTGGGTGTGCTAGGAATGTGCCGTCAGAGGCATCAATGAGCATTGCGTAAGCGTTGTCACCAACATCTAAGCTGATAACATCGTTGACTAGTTGATCAATAAGTACATCCGCACCAACAACACCAACAAGCTTACCGTTATGACGAACAGGTTCAGCAATCGTAACTAGAAGCGCTTGGGTAATCGCATCTTGATAAGCGGTTGTAATAATTTGCTTACCGGCTGCGTTTGCTTCCTGGTACCAAGGGCGTTGACGAGGGTCGTAATCTGCACGATTACGTTCAGGGTGTGAACGGTACATTCCGCCTTCTGGAGTACCTAAAAAGATATCGTCAAAGCCACCCGCTACACGAGCTTGCTTAAGGAAAGGAACAACATCATCCTCTCGTGAAAAGTCATTAAATGCTGATGCGATATCCGTGCGAATATCAATCCAGTTTTTAATACCTTCAGATGCTGCTTCAGATACGCTTTCAGCTCGTTGGTATACACCATTACGAGTCTCTTCAAATAATTGGTTTGCTGATAACCAAGTCAAGGCTGTTGCCATGACGATAACAGCAGATAGGCTAGCACCTATCAACTTCTGCTTAAGTGTTAATTTCATTAGTAAGTTTCACGAGTGGTGGATAATCTAGCGAATACTACCCAATTTAAGCAAACGATTCGAGCTATTTCACAGTTTTACATCACATTATATTTGCAATAAAACCAAAAACTTAGCTTTCGCCAATTACTTGGCTTTTCGCCAAATTCAAGGCGCCATTTCAACGACGATTTCTACGATATATACAGTTTTACAGGCTGTAAAATGGATAAAAAAAGGCAGGAGAGTTTCCTCTTCTGCCTTTTGTTTTACTTTGTATTCGACATCAAAAAGATGAAAAATCGAATAGTACGTAGTCTATCTTTTCTCTGTTCGCATACCCATTAGTAGGCTCACACACATCAACAATAGAATGATGGTGAATGGCAATGCTGTTGAGATTGCACCCGCTTGCAGAGCTTGAACGGCTTCAGTACCGCCAACCCACAATAGAGCTACTGCAATCGCACCTTCAAGGAACGCCCAGAATACGCGTTGAGGCACTGGCGTATCAACTTTACCACCAGCGGTAATACTGTCGATGACTAAAGAGCCCGAGTCAGACGATGTAATAAAGAATACGAGAACCAATACAACCGCAATGATTGAAAGCAGAGTACCAAACGGCAATACATCAAACATTTGGAACATTGCCAGTGATACATCAGTTAAGCCATTTTGACCTAGGGTACCAACCTTATTCACGATTTGATCAATTGCCATACCACCGAACACTGACATCCAAATGATAGTCACTGTCGTTGGAACAATCAGTACCGCTGTAATGAACTCACGAACAGTACGACCTTTAGAAACACGCGCGATAAACATACCGACAAATGGAGACCATGAGATCCACCAGGCCCAGTAGAATACAGTCCAACCATGTAACCAAGCTTCATCTTCACGACCGTGAGGGTTGCTCAACGGAATGATGTTCTCGATGTATGCCATCAATGTTGTAGGGATTGAACCTAGAGTCACTGCGTAGCCGATTAGAGCTACTAGGATAAGCAGTAGGAAAGCAACCAACATGTTGATGTTACTGATAACTTTAACGCCACCATCAATACCACGAAGTACGGATACGACCGCTAGCAAAGTTACTACGGTAATAACAATGACTTGTAACCCTAAGCCTGCCTCAATGCCGAATACATGCTGAATACCACTTGCCGCTTGTTGCGCACCAAGGCCAAGCGATGTCGCCAAACCAAACAGGGTTGCAAGTACAGCAAGAATATCAACGATGTGACCAGCCCAGCCCCACGCTCTATCACCTAAAATTGGGTAGAAGATAGAACGAATTGAAAGCGGTAATCCCTTGTTGTAAGAGAAGAAAGCCAGTGAAAGCGCCACAACACCATAAATAGCCCAAGGGTGAAGCCCCCAGTGATACATGGTTGCACCGAGTGCTAGTTTTGCAGCTTCTGGTGTATTTGCCTCTACGCCAAGTGGCGTTTCATACCAACCTGTGTAGTAAGCCGCAGGTTCTGCAACACTCCAGAACATCAAGCCAATACCCATACCTGCAGCAAACAGCATCGATAACCAAGACATGAATGAGTAATCTGCCGTTGCATCAACACCACCAAGGCGGATTTTACCAAACGGAGAAACAATCAAGCCTAAGCAAAAAATAACGAAAATATTACCGGACCAAATGAACAACCAATCAAATGAATTGATAATTTGCCATTTAACACCATCCAATGCTGACTTTGCTGAAGCGGTATCTGTAAGCAGCACACCGATCAAGAACAAAGTGATGAGTCCCGCACTGATACCAAACACTGGGTTATGAACGTCAAAACCCCATTTTTGGACGTTATCTTGACCAACAGTGTAATCCGTACTGTCGATACTGTATTTATCTATACCTTTAGTCATTATTCCTCTCTACGGAATACTTATAAGGTCTGTTGACCTCATATCCCTTACTTTCCTGTGACTGAATCACAAACTCGAACATACGATCCAAGTAGTACAAGCTGTTGTCACAATAATTCAAATACTTGGATGTCTGAAGTTTAGCAGGTTAACTTATTGTTTTCAGTAAACCAGAATCAGTTCGATGGATTTTCAAACAAAATATAGGTAATCACTTATGTTTGCGGCGAAAAAAAGGCCGACTAAGTCGGCCTCTATTTGAAAAAATACTTTTAGCTCAAAGCACTTTGCTGCTTAACCAATTGATTCTCTGTACGTAAACCAAGAAACAAACTTAGGCACATAAGCAATAATATGAAGGCAAATGGTAATGCCATTGAGACTGTTCCAGCTTGTAATGCCTGAATAGATTCAGTACCACCAACCCACAGTAGGACCGCCGCAATCGCGCCGCCCATCAATGCCCAAAATACACGCTGTGGAACAGGTGCATCGACTTTTCCGCCAGAAGTAATGCTATCAATAACCAATGAACCTGAATCTGATGAAGTGATGAAAAACACCATAATCAAACCAATCGATACCACGGAAAGCACTGAGCTCATTGGCAGCGCATCATAAGTGTGGAATAGAGAAAGTGTAATATCTTGCAGACCATTTATACCAATCTCACCCACTTTATTCGCCACCTGGTCAATCGCAATACCACCGAAAATAGCCATCCAAATGATAATGACAGACGTCGGGATAAATAAGACTGCAACGATGAATTCACGAATTGTACGACCTTTAGAGATACGAGCGATGAACATGCCTACGAATGGTGACCATGAAATCCACCAAGCCCAGTAAAATACCGTCCAACCTTGCATCCATGTTTCATCATCACGACCATGAGGGTTACTAAGAGGAATAAAGTTCTCAATGTAGCCCATTAGCGCGGTTGGTATCGCCTTAATACCCGCCATGCCACCCGCGATAGTTACGAAGATCAGCAAGCCTAATGCAACAACCATGTTGACGTTGCTGAGAACCTTAACACCACCGTTAATACCGCGAATCACCGACATTGTTGCCAACAGTGTTACCACTGCAATAACAATAAGCTGCATACCAATACCGCCATCGGTACCAAATACATGGTTAATACCGCTTGCGGCTTGCTGTGCACCTAGGCCAAGTGATGTTGCAAGGCCAAACAATGTTGCAAGTACTGCGACAATATCAACGATATGACCAAACCACCCCCAAGTTCTGTCACCGAGTAGCGGGTAAAAGATTGAGCGAATAGAAAGCGGTAAGCCTTTATTGAAAGTAAAGAAGGCAAGAGACAAAGCAACAACGGCGTAGATTGCCCAACCGTGCAAGCCCCAGTTGTAGATGGTTGCACCTAGTGCCAACTTAGCCGCTTCAGGAGAATACGCTTCAACACCGAGCGGTGTTTCATACCAACCGGTAAAGTAAGCTACTGGCTCTGCCACACCTCAGAACATGAGGCCAATACCCATTCCCGCGGCGAATAACATCGACATCCAAGATAGGTTAGAGTGCTCTGCTTTAGCATCATCGCCACCTATACGTATCTTTCCGTACGGGGAGATAATGAGGACAAAACAGAAAAATACGAAAAGGTTCGCAGCCCACATAAAGAAACCATCGAAGTTACCGATGACTTTCCACTTAACGCCATCAAGTGCCGCTTTAGCTGTTTCAGGTTCTGCAACCAAAAGCGCAATCAGGAAAGCAATTATCGCCCCAGCACTGATTCCAAATACAGGGTTATGAACATCAAAACCCCATTTCTGAACATTATCTTGTCCTACGGTATAATCAGTATTATCAATACTAAACCTATCCTTTACAGGCTCCATGCATCCTCTCTAATTAGTAGCGCACAATTTGCAACATTGCATTTGGCACTTAAATTTCGAAGGGAAGAATAACAACTCGTCGCAAAAATACTAAAAAAACCATCAAAAAACGGGTGTAAACGGCACGTTTGGTAATTAAATTACACATTCACTGTAATTTAGCGTAACATCACTCAACAAGCCCAGAGCTAACAGCATACTTGGCAAGCTCTGCCGTAGAGTGAATGTCGAGCTTATGCTTGATATTTTGTCTATGGGTTTCAACCGTTCGGTAACTGATATTTAATCCCTTCGCGATCTCTTTACTGCTCTCCCCTTTAGCCACTAATTTCAACACAGCTTCCTCACGCCTACTCAATGGGTTCTTCACAGATTGTGTGGGAGTAATAGGCTGAGTAAACAAGTTCTGAGTCACTTTTTCACAGAAATAGGTTGAGCCTTGATTGACCGTCTTGATTGCCTGCACCATTTTTTCAGCCGAAATTTCTTTCAACATATAGCCGACAGCACCCGATTGCATCATCTTCATGATGTATTCACGGTTGTTATGCATGGTCAGCATCAGCACCTTAGCTTGAGGATCTTCCTCTTTAATCAGGTGAGTGGCATCAATACCATTCATGATAGGCATGCTGATATCCATCAACACCACATCAGGGCGCAGGTCTTTAACCACTTCAACGGCTTCTAATCCATTGCTGGCTGTACCTATCACGCTAATATCAGGCTCGAGTTCTAATCTCGCCATAAAGCCATCCAGTACCACTTGGTGATCATCTGCAATCACAACTCGAATAACTTCACTCATTCACTAATCCCTCTAGTGTCAGTAACACTGTAATTTCCGTTCCAAAGCCTACCTCACTCATCAATTCAAAGTCACCACCGATGAACTCCACCCGTTCTCTCATGTTACGTAACCCAATACCTCGCTTTTCCATTGCTTTATAGGTATTGAAACCGACTCCATCGTCTTGGATGAGCAACTGCAACACATTTCCAATTTGCTGTGCGATAACCGTTACTTTGGTCGCTTGTGCGTGTTTCTCTATATTATTCAGTGACTCTTGCACCACTCGATATAAAGTCGTCGCAGCTTCTGATTTCAACTTTCCCGGCTGCGTATTAAACAAGGTTTCCACTTCAATGCTCGAGTGCGCCTGAAAGTCTAATAACAGCGAAGACAACGCCGCTTCTAAGCCGATATCATCCAATGAACTTGGTCGAAGTTGATGCGAAATATGCCTCACCTCTTCGATTGCCCGCATCAGTGAATGCTGAGACTTATTCAAATGCGCTTTAAGGTCTTCGCTTTGTAGCTTCTTACCGAGCAGTTCTAAGTGACAGCGACTCGACACTAATAATTGGTTAATACCATCATGCAACTCACGCGCGAGATGCTTCTTTTCGTCCTCTTGAAACATCACCGTCTTATGAGCTAGTTCCTTCAAGTTGTTATCCGCTATCCGATGTTCATGCATGTTAATGGCCAAGGTCAGTACAATGATGACCGCGACCGTCACACTCAGAATCACCACAATCGAAAAGAACGTGGTTTCAATATTCTTGTTAATTGCGGCCTGCATCGAGGCCACTTCTTGATGCACATCCTCAATATACAAGCCGGTGCCAATCATCCAGTCCCAGCGCTCTAACCAAGCGGCGTAACTCAGCTTCGAGACCACCTCACCCGTCGAAGGCTTTTGCCACAAATATTGGTGAAATCCTCCGCCTGTTTGTGCTTCTTTCAACAACGCTTCGATTAGGAAATCGCCATCTTCATCTTGCAGTTGAAGTAAGTTTTGCCCTATCAACTCTGGCTGGATTGGATGAACCAAATTGGTTCCGTGGCGATCATACGCAAAGAAGTAACCGTCAGAGCCATACCTTAGTTTAGACAATATGGTTCGAACTTCTCTTTTGGCTTGTGCTTCTTGGATATCGGGATCATTGTAGATATGTTCGATGGCATCAAATGCGAGATCAACAGTGTCTTTGAGGGCGTTTTCACGCGACTTAATTAAGCTGTCTCGGAAGATTTCGACCTCTTTCTCACCCAACGTCTTAGTTTGGTGTAACGAGATCCAACTAATGCTCGCCGTTACAATCAGCAACGGGAGTAGCGTCAGCAAAATCAGCTTAACTTTTAGAGGCATTCCTTTTCCTCACAAAAAACGGCTTATTGAACATCAATAAGCCGTTTTACTTTATCAATTTATGGATAGCCGTTGAAACATATCATTCACATTCTAGGCTTCACTCACATTCCATAGAAAGACGGGAAAGCGAGAAGTGATCCAAGTACGAGGATTTGAATCAAAATGAAAGGCATCACGCCTCGGTAGATATCCTTGGTAGTCACACCTTTTGGTGCCACCCCTTTTAGATAGAACAAACTGAAGCCAAACGGTGGCGTCAAGAATGAGGTTTGAAGGTTCATCGCGATAAGGATTGCGAACCAAGTCATGTTGATTCCCATCAGCTCAGCAACAGGCGCAATAATCGGCACAATGATGAAACAGATTTCTACGAAGTCGATGAAGAAACCCAGAATCAAAATCACCAACATGGTAATGATCAAGAAACCCCATTTCTCACCCGGTAACTGCAACATCCACTCTTCAACCAGATAGTCACCGCCAGTATAAGTAAACGCCATTGAGAATGCCGTTGCACCCAACAAGATAGCAAATACCATTGCCGTTACTTTCACCGTCTCTTTAGAGGCATCATACACCATCGACCAACTAAACTGACCGTAGAGCAAAGCGAGTACCATCGCACCCGCACCACCCAGAGCAGCAGACTCTGTCGGCGTAGCAACACCCGCAAAGATAGAGCCCAATACGACAATAATCAGCGCGAGTGGCGGTATGATTGCTTTCAAAGCGTTGATGACTTCTTGTTTACGGCTGATGGAATCATCACGCTCAATTGGTTGAGCGGCTTCAGGGTTAAGCTTCGCGTATATTAAGATATAAACGATATAAGCCCCCACTAACATCACGCCCGGCCAAATCGCGGCTTGGAACAAGTCACCTACCGGAACACCCAATACGTCCCCCAATAGAATCAAGACGATGGATGGCGGAATGATTTGCCCTAACGTACCAGACGCACAGATGGTGCCGCAGGCTAAGCCTTTGTCGTAGTTGTACTTGAGCATGACGGGCAACGAGATAAGCCCCATTGCAACCACAGAAGCGCCTACCACACCGGTTGAAGCGGCAAGCAGTGAACCTACGAGAACTGTCGAGATTGCGATACCACCTCGTACACCACCAAACAGTCGTCCCATAGACTCAAGTAACTGCTCAGCAAGCTTAGTCTTTTGTAGAACAAGTCCCATGAAAACAAACAATGGAACGGCCATCAGCACCGTATTTTCCATGATTGATTGAATTCGATATGGCATGAAGGCAAACATTTCGATGCCTTCCGCCCAAACACCAAAGATTAGCGCGATACCACCAAAGGTAAACGCCACCGGGAAGCCTAGTAAAAGTGCAAACAAGGCTACGAAAAACATTACTATTCCAATCATGTTCAGCCTCTACTTATTCTTTGTATGAATATTGTTTGCATGCGTGTTATTTGCATGGATGAGATGGGGATTAAAAATTTTGTTCAACGAGTGCAGGATCAAACCGACTCCGCTGAGTGCCATCAAGAAAAATGACAGTGGAATCATGGCTTTGATGATCCATCGATATGGCAGGCCACCCGGGTCACCTGAGGTTTCGCCGAGGTTATAACTCTCTTTGGCAACATCAATACCAAACCAAGCAACCAGCAAACAGAAAGGCATCAGAAAGATCAGTGTGCCTAGCAGGTCAATAATGGCTTGCGCTTTAAAGCTCAATTGTTCGTAGAACACGTCTACTCGAACATGACCACCTGCCTTGATGGCATAAGGAACACCTAATAGAAAAACGGCTGAGAAAAGGTGCCATTCCATCTCTTGGAAAGCGATTGAGACATCATTGAAGGCATATCTCATGACAACGTCATACACAACGTTAGCGATAAGTAGAATAAACAACATACTGGAAAGCCATCCCAGTGCATCACCGATACGATTAAACAGGCGTTCAATATAAATTAGACTTCGCATTCCCGACTCCATGGAATTTGAAAAGACATCGCGCAGCACAACTAACCCAAACTAAAAACGATTCAGTTTATAGCTAGCAATAGGCACGACGTAGAAAGGGTTCTTGGGCGTATTACAGGATTTATCCTGCTTAGGGAGTGTTAACCTTTCGTGGTTAAATTTTGTTCGAGATAAAAGCGTTTTAATCGCGGCGAGGGGGAAGTAGCCTAGTCATTCTAAGCCCCCCCCCTCAACAAAGAGTAAAACGCTTTTAGCCGAACCCTTCGGGCAGCGTTTGCTGGTCATTTCTACTACGTTATCGGCTTCTCATGGAGGCTAGCTACACATCAAAGCCTCTGCCTTGTATAAATACCCTGCAACTCGCTGCAAAAATCAGCTCGAAAGGTCAACACGCCCTAGTTATTATGGTTAAAATGAACCCGCCGCTTAGTCACTCTTAGTTACCTAACAAGAATAGCTTTGGGTTCATTTAGCTTCAGTTCAAAAACTGTCGATTATTTCGCTTGGCTATTTAAATAAGCTCTATGTGAAATATCTGTCCATGAACGTACTTGCTCTAGGTAGCTTGCTTGTGAAGCTTGAATCTCTTTTGCCAATGCATCTTTCTCAGCGTGCTTAGCAAGTAGGCGATCGTTCGCTTCTTTCAGTGCAGACATAACCTCTGGTGGGAAATCTTTAACTTGTACGTCTGGGTATTCTGTTTTCATTGAAACCCAGTTCTTTCCACTTTCGTGCGTTGCTTGTGTGTACATGTCGTAAGCCGCTGTACGCATTGCAACACGCAAGATTTCTTGTAGGTCTTCAGGAAGCTTGTTCCATGTACGCTTGTTCACTAGGAATTGAAGCTCTGAACCCGGCTCATGCCAACCTGTGTAGTAGTAAGGCGCGATCTTGTGGAAGCCCATACGCAGATCAAGTGATGGGCCTACCCACTCTAGTGCATCGATTGTGCGACGCTCTAGAGACGTGTAAAGCTCACCTGGGGCAATATTGGTAGGTTTAGCGCCTAGCTCCGCTAGAATCTCACCAGCAAAGCCAGGGATACGCATTTTCAGACCTTGTAGGTCTTCCACACTGTTGATCTCTTTTTGAAACCAACCGCCCATCTGGATATCCGTATTACCACCTGGGAACGACATCAAATTATGTGGAGAGTAAACCTGCTCCATCAACTCCATACCACCACCGTGATAGAACCACGCATATTGTTCAGCTGGCGTCATACCGAAAGGCATAGAAGTGAAGTAAAGCGTGTTTGGAACTTTACCTTTCCAGTAGTAAGAGCCTGAGTGTCCCATGTCGTATTGACCAGACTTAACCATGTCAAAAACGCCAAGCGGTGCTTTGTGTTTGTTCGCAGAATCGATTCTGATTTGCAGTCGACCGTTCGACATTTTCTCAGCCATCGCAGCCATGTTCTTCGTCGCGTCACCGAATACAGGGAAGTTTGGTCCCCATGTTTCAGCAAGCTTCAAGCGATAAACCTTATCAGCAGCAGTAGCACCAGTAGCGACCAAAGCTAAACAAGCCGCTGCAGTAACTGCAACGTTTTTAAAAACTCGTGTGAGGGAGTTAGAAATGAGACTCATATTCACGTCCTTTGTTGGGTTAACACTCTTTCTATGAGCATTTTTTATGATTCAACATAAGAGTGCACCGTGATGTAGCAACAAGATATCAGGGAGAGCACGCACGACGGACTCACATAAACTGCGTATTAGACCAAAGGGTTACGTAGAACTACGTAGGAGATAATTTAGCGATGTCGATTTTAAAGGCTCTGGGAGATTCATTAGGGTAATTAGTATTGATAAATACCTAAGTAGTTATAGTGAAACTGCATTAACAATTGATTTCCATTTCGTGAGGAAGCTCTATTCTCGCCACACATCGAATACGCACTTAAATGCATTTATCCATATAAATCAAAGTTTCAGAGAATTAGACGTCCTACTTTGGTACCTACTGATTCGAAACATGGGACACGCGAAAGACTGGTGAATAACGGAAGGGGCCTGCCGATTGGGAAAAGGCTTCTGGGGCTAGGTTTGAATGTGTGTATGGGGTTAGGGTTAGCATGATCCTCCAGATACAAAAAAGCCTCGATAATCGAGGCTTAAAAACTTTAACGAAGCGAATGTAATCCCGCGGGATTACATAGCTTTGTAGATAACCTTGTTACCTGCAAGTTGCTCTTTCGCTACTAGGTTTTCTTCAAGAAGTTTTTTCAATGCGCCTGTTGCCCATGAAGCTGCTTTCGCGTCTTCTTGACCAGCTGCTAGGCCGATACCTTTAGGGTTAATGCCTTCAGCATTGCTAACAACGATGTCTAGAACTTGTTGTTGCTTAGGAGTCAGTGCTACTGCAACTTCTTTAGTTGCTGCTACTGCTTTCTCTACCGCTGGTTTTGCTGCTACAGTTTTTTCTGCTACAACTTTCTCTGCGACAGGCTTCGCTTTTTTCGGCGTTGCCACTGCTTTAACTACAGCCGCTTTAGTGCGTTTCTGCAGTTTAGCCTGCACCTTACGCTTATGAGCAAGTCTCATTGAATATTTCTCCAGTTCACTGCTCTTTTCGCAGTGGTGAAAATTTGAAGCGCGATTTATACCAAAAAACCGGAGCTATTTGTAGAGTGAAGCGTCGAAAGTCGACGAAAAATACCGATATTGTCTACTAGCGTCTATTATTTAATCATCGACTTATCAATTCAGGGTCATATACACTGGTTATCCATCCAGACAAAAATATGAAAACTTGGTGTTGCCTATGGACACTCGTCACCTTACAAATTTCTCTTTGCCTGCATTTACGCAATCATATCGAATTATCGCCATCATTTTAGGATTCGCTTGCCTAATCATGGCGTTATACATTGATAACTCAAAATTACTGATCGTGGGTGCATTTTGCATTAGCGCACTTTTGGGCACGGGCTATTATTTGATGCTTCGTAGCAGAGTGATGTTCACGCTCACCCCCACTCACTTTCAACAGCATTTTTATAAAGGTGGGTGGGTTTTAAAGTGGAGCAATATTGAAAAGATTGGCATGTGTACCTACGAACAAGAGGGTTGGCATCAACCTCTCCCTTGGGTCGGCATTAAAATGAAAGATTACTCGTCCTACCTTGACTCTATTTGCCCAAAAATAACCTGCGAATTATTGCTCAGCCAACGAGCACTTTTGTACTTGGGAGCGAAGCAAGCGGGTAAAGAATCGAACTTTGAAGATATGGTTTTAGACTCATCGCACTACCACACTCGTTGTACCGAAAACGGGTGTGTGGAATTAAGCCAATATAAAGAATCAAAGAATACCGACAAAGTGAGTTTCAGCGCTCAACAAACGCAAATGGATGCGGATTCATCCGATAAAGCAAATAATCACAACGCGGTGATTAAAGACTATTCTGGATTACAGGCGATGCTTGCGAACAGAATGAAATATCAAAGAGGCTTCCACGGGTATGACATTTTCATATCAACCCATGATCTGAATATCAGTGGGGAGGAGTTTGTTGGACTGGCTCGACGCTACTTGGCGGCAGCCGAACGTCTTTCTGATTAAAATTAAACTGGTTTAAAAGTAAAACCGCACGCAATAAAAAAGCTTAGCTTCCATAACAAAAGCTAAGCTTCATTTTCAATCGTTCTTATATTAAATCAAAGATTTAATTAATATATAGGCATCTCGTCGGCAACGAATGGATTTGATGCGCGCTCACGGCCAAATGTTGACTCAGGACCATGACCCGGTACGAATGTTACATCACTGCCTAGCGGCCAAAGCTTAGTCTTGATTGAAGCAATTAGCGTGTTGAAGTCGCCTTGCGGGAAATCCGTGCGACCAATAGCACCGTTAAATAAAACATCACCAACAAACGCCATACGCGCTTGCTCACTGAATAGCACGACGTGACCCGGAGTATGACCCGGCGTGTGAATCACATCGATAACTTGGTTACCAAAAGTCACTTTGTCGCCCTCTTCTAACCAAGTGTTTGGTTCAAAGGCTTTACACAGTGGGAAGCCGAACATCTGGCTTTGATTCTCTAGACCTTGAAGCCAAAAGTTATCGGCTTTATGTGGGCCAACAATGTTCACGTTCAAGATTTCAGCAAGCGGTACTGTTCCGCCCACATGGTCTAGGTGACCGTGAGTCAATACCAAATTCACCACTTTAACACCTAACTCTTCGATGATAGCAGCCAGTTGCTGAACATCACCGCCCGGATCGACAACGATGCCTTCCATTGTCTCATCACACCACACAATTGAGCAGTTTTGAGAGAACGAGGTAACAGGGACAACTTGATACTTAAGAGACATATACAAACCTTAGAGGGCAAACTGAAATTTGGGCAAACTATGACATTGGATGTCTACTTTGACAAGTACCTAGCATTCGCTCGTAAATTCAGCTTAACACTACCAACTGCGTGCTGGACCTGTATCAATATGGATAAAGTTGCTACGTGCATAATAACCGACACCACCCGCATTCAAGCTTTTAGCAACGTCTCTTAATTCTTTTAGGTTAACGCCATCAATACGGAAATCGATCGCTTTACCTAACATGTGGTAGCTCTTCTTGGCTACGCCACTCGACTTTGAGCGCAGTGCTTCATTGGTCGCTGGAGAACGGTAACCAGAGATGATTTGAACTTCTTTTTGAATACCCAGTACATTTTGAATCTGAGTGATCTGATCAAACAGGTTCTTATCCATTGGATGAATCTCATTACGACGGAAATCACGGCACAGTTTGCTTAGACGAGCCATTTCATCACCAACATAGTTAGTACCATCGAAATAACAGGTCTCTAATCGTTCACCTGTGTGAAGATTGTTCATGCTAATCGTTCTTGGTTGATCAGGGTATGAAGCAAAAGCGATAGAAGGAGTAATTGAGGCGACAACAGCAGTACCACCAGCGTAAGTCAGAAACTGACGGCGTGAAAATAAACTTTGAGACATACAGCAAAAAAACCAATTAGATCGAACGAAAAATGCACGATACATAATGGAAATTGCTGCGTCAACGTACAAAAACCGCCCAAAAGGTTAGTAATTGTAACCTTTGTACGGTTAGTTATTGATCCACATTATAATTTTATCAATAGAAGCTTGGTTGTCATTTTTTGGTCAAGATCACCCTTATTGGCTTCAATGATGGTTAACCACCCTCTTTATCATATTGGTAGATGTCACCACGATACTGTATACCCCCTTCTTCAAACAGCACAGTTTGATAGATGATATGCACGGGGATTCGCTTCTTGAGGCGAACCTTAGTATTAGGAGCAAGATCGTTACTTTGGTTAGGTACTTTCCTTACCTTGGTGGCAAACAACAATTCAGCCAATTCCTCTGCATGTTCGACACGTATACAACCTGAACTGTAAGCACGGAAGTCATCATTAAACAGGCCTTTACTTGGCGTATCGTGCAGATAGATAGCTCGCTTGTTGGGTGTGTTGAACTTGTACAAACCTAATGCATTACGTGAGCCCGCCTGTTGACGCATTCGATATGGGAACGAATTGAAATTGATGGTCTGCCAATCAATATCTGTGGTGTCGACGGTTTCCATGGTGCGCCAACCATCAATCACTTGAAAGTTGTGTGTCTCTAGGTAGCTTTCGTCCGCTTTTACTTTAGGCAAGATGTCTTTGACCATGATTTTCCATGGCACGTTCCAAGTAGGATTTAAGATAACCGAATCTAGGTTTATCTCTAAAAGCGGTGTTTTTCGCGACTTTCTGCCCACGACCACTTTGGACTCAAAGACCTCTTCACCATCTTCCCAATACTTCATATCAAAACTAGGGACATTGACGACGATGAGAGAGTCTCTGTCTCTTGGCCACAAACGAACACGTTCGGCATTGAGAGCCAGCGAAGTCAATCGTTCATCAAAGCTCATGTTGATCCATTTGATCGTATCCGGCCCGACGATCCCATCGTCTGTAAGGCCGTGCATTCGCTGAAAAGACTTAATTGCCGATTGCAGATCTTGGTCAAATACAGGGAAATCGACCGCGATCATCGAGGTATCAACACCAACCAAAGCAATGCGTTCAACAAGAATGGTTTTGTCTGAAAGCTCATCACCTAAGCGTTTCAACCCTTTCTGTCTGTATCGCTCTATATTGAGTTCAAACGCAGTTTCTAGCACGGAGTAGGTCGCCTTGAATTGGTCAAAATCCCCAACAGGCGGCGCATAGGACAATACCATTTCTAATAAGTAATCATTGGTGACACTGCTTTTCAATCTCATCAGGATATGTGGAGAAGGCGCAGGCAACTTGGAATGCAGCTTGCCCGAGAAATACCACTCTTTACCGGCAAGTGGCGCATTCTCAACGTAGCTTAGGTAATAAATAAAGGTATCGGTTAATAAGATGTCCAACTCTTGCCATTGCCCACGAGTTTGATAGTGGCGGATTTGCTTAAGTTGTCGTTCAAAAAGCGGGGCCATTTGCGCTTGTTCGAGAAGCGACAACTGGAATTCAAACGCCTTAACAAGTTCAGGCGAATCCCACAAAATTGGAAGAGATGAGTCTTGATAAATACTTTGGGTAAGCTCTGGATAAATCAGCATAAAAGAGAGCTCTGAATCAGCCGGAATAAATCGGCTCTCGTCAGAACTCGTATAGCTCCATGCATGCACAGAGACTAACACCAATAATCCACAGAAGTATTTTGCTAACATGCTTAACCCCATCACCAATCATCTCATAAGTATGGCAAAGAAATAGGAGTAAGCATGTTATTTTTTAAGGAGTTTTATGAACTAGATTGCACTCCAGTGGTTATCCCACTGGACCGATGATTGCTGAGTTGATTTCTCATAAGGCTTGTGTTGGCTCACCACACTGCCCGCTCCAGAGCTGAGTCGAAATTCACCATCAAGCAGCACTGCGCCAGAAGCATCAGACAACGCAGAGAGTTCCACTAACTCTTTAGTCTCTTTAGACCAAATACCATAACAGTTGCCTCTTGGCGAAGTCGCAATAATCCAATCATCTGACGCCGCAATACTGGCGATATAGTGATTGAACCTTGCCCATTGCTCTGGTTCTGCATTCAGTGATTCAAACTGCCCGCCTTTGGTATGCATCACCAAAAGTGAAGGATACTCATCTGGTTCACCACGATATTGCTGGCCACATAGTACGGTTTCAGCACCATCATGGGCTAAGTGTCGAATGCTCAGCTTCTTGTCTAGCAATTCAACCTGATCAAGCAGCGCACCTTCAGGTGAAACATAACTTAAACTCGGTTGCATTGAATTCAAGTTTTTCGGTGTTCTACCGTCAGTATGAACGCCGCCAACGCCGATCGCGAGATTTCCATCCGGCATGATGATCACTTCATGAGGGCCAATACCAAAGCCAGTGAACTCCTCGACCTTACGATAGCCTTGTGAGACATCGTAAACACCAATCACACCTTGGCTGCTGTCGGTTTTCCCTTCCGTGGCATACAGTAACTTGCCATCTAATGAGTAAACGCCATGACCATAGAAGTGGCGATTGTTACCTTTCACGACCATCTTGATCTGCTGACCATTTTTATAGTCAAACACCATAAAATAGTCACCAGGACGACGAGCAAAAACCACCGCATGTGATGATGTTGGGCAAATCGCGACGCCATGCCCACGATCTGGGATCGGCAGTTGACTCAGCGGCATACCATATTCGTCCGCCACAACCGCTGAATATTGGCCACGACCATTAAGCGCACAGCCGATCAGTTGAGGATCATTAGATGTGCTTGCGGCGCCAGAGCGACTAGCGCAGCCAAACGGAAGTACAGGTACAGCTGCACAACCCAGTGCAGCCTTGAGTAGCGTTCTTCGTGTAGTATCAGTCACCATCGGTAGCATTAAATCCTATTACCACGCCAAGCTCTATCGCCACTTCTTCATGAATCAAGTACTTCAAACGTTCTAGTTTGTTGTATTGAGTCAGCACATTTCGGTAGCCCTCTTTGCTCTGCAGCAACTCGAACAAACTTGAGTCTGTAGGCCAAGTATCTAGCGTTAGCGTGAACTGGTCAGCAACACGGTCAGCAAGATCATTTAAGCCCTTCTCTCTCAACAAGCCGTCTAGGCCATTGCCATCGGCTAGGTACAAATTCTGAAGTGCTGCTACATTCGCTTTTAGTTGAGTCATCGAAGTTTGTGCACGCCATGATTCTGAGAAGTAAGGACGCGGATGACCGATTTTAGCCATTGGACGACTCAGCTTTTTCATGCTGTAATCAAGTTGGTTGGTCAATAAAGCGATGTATTCAGACTCCCAACGAGTCTCGTCTAACGCTAGCCAAGGGTTAACCTGCCATGCCTGTGCAATCGAAGATGACTTAATCGCTAAGTTTTCAGTAATCGCTTGTGATGATTGGCAGCCTAGTGCTTTGTCTTGAAGCAGTGGCGATTGCTCGTCATAAAGCGACCATTCCAACGCGCCTAGCCCTTGAACGGTAACACTCTGCTGCGCGATTTCGTCTTGAGACCATGCTTTATCCTGCTGAGTCAATTGACGCATTTTAAGACCGGTGGTGTTCTTCTTATCTGGCCAAAATTGAATATTCCAGCTCTCTTCAAGTGCCGCTGTTGGGCCTCTTTCTTGTCCTTGCAGTGCCATCCAACTGTTCATGGTGAGCTGCCACTGATTTTTCAAAGCATCTAACTCAACATCATTAGTTTGGCAGTAACCCTGCATCAAGACTTCTAGCTCGTTGGCTTGCTTGGCGAATAGGACGGCTGAATCAAACTCTTGTTGATACACACTGCGACTGATGTGATCGGTCGTATCTGCTTGATAAGAAACACCATTAACCTCAGATGAAGCAGCTTGCTCACCCGATGATTGGCAGCCTGCCATGATTAATACCGACAAAGGCATTAACAAAAATTTATGCGTCATGCTGTTACCTTACTTCCTAATTTTTCTTTTAATTATATGAGTTCATTAAATACCAAACGACCGCTGAACTCGTATTCCTACACGTTCAGCGGTTGTGTTCTTTGGGTTAACTCGATCTTTGAATGTCTGAATCTCAGACCGACTATAGCGAATTCAAAAACGCCAGTAGTGCTTCACGCTCAGTGGCATTCAAAGACAGAACGTTTTGTTTCGCCATTTCTGCTTCACCACCGTGCCAAAGTACCGCTTCCATAACGTTTCTTGCGCGACCGTC
Organism: Vibrio sp. 10N.237.312.B06; assembly: GCF_041464685.1. Classification (NCBI taxonomy): domain Bacteria; kingdom Pseudomonadati; phylum Pseudomonadota; class Gammaproteobacteria; order Vibrionales; family Vibrionaceae; genus Vibrio; species Vibrio sp. 10N.237.312.B06. Next base: position 23,276 of record NZ_JBFSPI010000012.1, on the reverse strand, counting down.
ATGAAGCAGGAACGTATGACCATTCACTTCTTTGGTATAGCCTAATCCCCATAATGGCGTCGTACGCCACTCTTGGCCATTGGCAAGATATTCAGGGCGATTGTCGGCTAAGCCTTCCCCCATATCGTGCAACAACATATCGGTATACGGACTGATTAATTGCTTAGACAACGCAGGTAACCCTTCACGCTCTGCTGTGCGAATTTCAGCTTGGTGGCAACTCTGACAACCAACGTCTTTGAATAATTTTTTACCTTGCACGACGGCTGGGTTGTCGACGTTGCGACGAATAGGGACCGCTAAATGCTGCGAATAGAACTCAACAAAATCTAGAATATTGTCGCTGACTTCTGGCTCGCCACCATTCGGAAAATCATCACAGGTTGATTGCGCTGATGTGCAGTTTTCATTCGGGAATAAGCGACTCGTTAAGCCCAAATCACCGTTAAACGCAGCTGCATTTTGCTGCATTAGGTTTGGCTGGCCAGCTTTCCAACCGAATCGACCCAACGCCATATCGTTAGTTTGAACATCAAGAACGTAGTTCGCTTTGCCTGAAACACCCTGCTTGTCGGCCAACTGCTGTTTAGCAAATCCGAGAATCGTTTCTTGCGGGATGCTTTCAAGTAAACCAAGGCCAATCATTGGCGGCGCAACACGAGCTGAAAACTCAGTTTTAGGATGCATCTCGCCAAAGGCAAGATCAGTAATCTTTAAAATTGGTTTACGCAAAGTAACGACTGTACCGTCTTTGAATTCAACAGGAACATCGGTGTAGCTGATGTTCACTTTGCCCTCGGGTTTTACACCTTGAAGCGCGAAATCTTGTAACTGGCCGCCGTAAGTTGGTTCAGGAATACCACCATCACGAATGAAGGCTTGTCTCTGCTCTGGCGTTTCAGCAGGGATACTTAAGCGGACCAACAATGAAACCGCGTTCTGGTCATCTTTTTCAGGCGCATGACCACGACCATCTTTGATGTGACAGTTTTGACAACCGTTAGTATTGAACAATGGACCTAATCCATCACGCGCATCGGTTGATGACGGCGCAGGAACCCAAGGGTTTCTAAAGAAGCTGTTACCTACGCTGAAATCCAAACGTTTGCTCATTGGAAGGTTAGCTGCAGGAAGAGAAAAAGCGTTCGCGCCCTCTTTCTTTACTGTGGTTTTGCCACCAGAGTAGGTTTCATGGGCGTGCAATGGAGATAAGAAAAACAGTGCGGTTAATAGTGAGGCTGAGAGATACGACTTCATACATTGCCTTGCTGTGTTTTTGATTTTAGTTTTTATTAGGGAGTAACTTTTTTGAATAACAAACAATTAAGGGCTCAATAAGAGCCCTTACAATAGTTTTGGACTCGGGTTCTTAAAACTCGTGATCCGCTGTGTCTGGGTTTAGGCTATCAATGCCAATAACACCAGCAGCACGCTCGATTGCAGCGGTTTGAGACACTAGCGCAACAATAGTTTTGTTTACGAGTGCGTTGCCCGCAGCATTGTCAGCAGCAATTAGCTGATCGAAGTGCTGGTTATTTTTCTCTGCTGACACAACAAGTTGACCAACTTGTGCACGTGCTAGGTCAAACTGCTTTTGAATCTCTTTCGCCGCTTGCTCGTCTTTTTGCTCAACGAGGTCAAACAGGCTAGCACCTGAAAGTAGAGAACCATCTTCACGCTTGTACAAGCCAGTGTATACGTTGTAGATACCTTGCTCGTTGTAGTAGTGAGAGTTATGCGTGTTATCAGAGAAACAATCATGCTCGTCTTCAGTAGAGTTTGCTTCTAGTGCAACTTTCATACGCTCACCCGCTAGTTCACCTAGAGATAGTGAGCCCATACCAAATAGCATTTTACGTAGACCGTTCTCGCTAGATTCAGAAAGAAGCTCTTGACGGTAGTTGCCTTTTTCGCCTTCAGCCCACTGCTTTTCCATCCACTCTAGGTCTTGGATAAGTAGTTCAGCTGATGCTTTTAGGTATGCGCCACGACGGTCACAGTTACCATTAGTACACTCAGCACCAACAACGAAATCAGTGTAAGCACGCTCACCTGCACCGCTGTTAGTACCGTTTAAATCTTGGCCCCAAAGTAGGAATTCAATCGCGTGGTAGCCAGACGCTACGTTCGCTTCAGAACCACCGATCTCGTTCAGGTCTGCAATTAGCTCTGGAGTAATGTTAGTTGCGTCTACTGTTGTCTGACCAATTTGGAAAGTCTTATTTGCAACGATGTTTGCGCTAGCGCCTTCGTTACCAAGTTCATATTGGTAATCAGTCGAAACGTAATCGATAAGGCCTTCATCTAGCGGCCATGCATTTAATTGGCCTTCCCAATCATCTACAACAACGTTACCAAAGCGAAATACTTCAGACTGTTGGTAAGGTACACGAGAGTCTAGCCAAGCTTGCTTTACTTGTTCGAAATTGCCAGCAGAAGGAGAAGCTAAGAAGGTATCAATAGAAGAGTTCAACGCTTTTGCTGTAATTACTGAATCTGCAAACACTGCATGAGCAATATCGGCGTAATGTTCTACAACTTGATCTTGAGTTACTGCTGCAAAAGAAGAAGCAGAGGCAAAAATGAGTGACGAAGTTACGGCTTTTGTCATTAAAGATTTAATGGTCATGAAGCATCCTTGTTGAGCTTTGAATTATTATTCGTAGTAATAGTGCAAACCATTATCATTTACACTACAGATTTGAATAATACAAACTTACAATTTTATTGCAAGATAAATACAAAAAAACCTCACATTTGTGAGGTCTTTAAATACTTTTGTGCTATAGCAATAAAAGGAAGCTTATCAAATATCCAGATTATGCTTACCGTGTGAGACTTTCGCCTTCAGGTAACTCTCATTTCCCGACTTGATATGTGCAGAAGTATTCACCACTTCTTCAATCTCAATACCGAAAGATTTCAGCTCATTGATCTTCTTAGGGTTGTTAGTAACCAAGCGGATTTTTGTGGTTCCTAAAGCGCGAAGCATTTCTGCCGCTTCGGTAAAGTCGCGTAAATCATCACCAAAACCTAGGTGGTTATTCGCTTCATAGGTGTTCATGCCTTCGCTTTGCAGACGGTACGCATCGATTTTGTTATACAAACCAATACCACGACCTTCTTGGCGTAAGTAAAGAATCACTCCCCCCGTCTCACCCATAATTCTGATGGTTTCATCTAACTGCTCACCACAGTCACAGCGAGAAGAATGAAAAACATCACCAGTCAGGCACTCAGAGTGCATACGAACAAGAGGTATGTCTTGTGTCTTATCCGCTGATTTAAATATCACAGCAACATGCTCTTTATCTGTTTTCAATCCATGAAAAGACAGAAGTTCAGCATCAATACTGCTTGTTACCCCTACTTTGAAATCTATTCTGGCACGCACTTCCGCCATAGCTATACTCACTTGAAAATTCGATGTATTTAACAACACTACACTATATGTCTAGGCAATATTTTGTAGCTAACTATCTAATGATAGACACTATGAGGCTGTTAACAATTTTTTTCAAGGTCGACCACGTACAAATTGTTATATTATAACAATTAATTTTCTGGGTAACAAAAAACCCCACGTTGGGATGACCAACATGGGGTTATAAATCAATCAATTGCGGCTAAGACTACACTTTTTGCGGAACGATCAGCTTAGTTGAGTTTGCTTCCAGATAACAAGCTGCACCCAAGCATTCTCTAATTCACTTAACTCTTCTTGTGTCAGTGTAGAGATGCTCGACTTTGCACTGTATTTTTCTGCCCATTTATCAGAACGGACATGAGTATAGAACTCTTTTTTTAAATTTGAGATTACGTTATCCACAAACACATCCTTATATAACAGTGCTTAGCCTTTATAATCCGTTAATATTACAAAATACAGCTCAATTGGTAAACAGTAATACACAATTTTTATGAGTCATTCCTAACACTCGCTACTGATAAATATACAAACAAAAGAAATAATAGGCTCGGTAACAACCAAAGTAATATGTTTGAAACACTCATTGCTGGCTTATAAAGCACAAATTCACCAAACCTTTCTGTCATGTACTGAGTGATTTCATTGTTGCTCTTCCCTGCTTTCACCATATTGAATACAACAAGGCGTAAATCTTTTGCTATGGGAGAGTTCGACTCAATCAGATTTTGATTCTGACATTGTGGGCAGCGCAGCGATTTTGCCAAACTAATAGCACGCTGTTGTTGATTAAAGCTTTCAAACTCAAATAACTCTACCTGAATGCTTGTATCTTTATCACTCGCCGTAAACAAATCCTCAGCTAATACAGGGAAGTTGACGACAATAGCAGCGCTAAGTATGAGCACTATGTTGAGTAGGAACTTCATCATCCATTTGTACCTTTAAAATAGTGAGCGAGTTCTTTACGCCAAACCGATTCATTAATCACACCTAGCAACTTCTTCACTATTTGGCCTTCAGCATCGACTAAATACGTCTCAGGAGTACCGATTACGCCCAGCTCTAAAGCCAACTTCCCTTGAGGATCACTGATCACAGTTGAGTATGGGTTGCCATCGTTGGACAATACATTGAGCGCTGCCCCAGGGTTATCTCGATAATTGAGACCCACAATTGGAATGCCTTTCTTCTGCAGTTCGAGTAAAAAAGCGTGCTCGGTTTTACATATTCCGCACCATGAAGCCCATACATTGACCAGTTGGTAAGGATGTTGAGTAATATCAGAAAGCATAAGCTTAGCCGTTTCAGAGCTTAATATTTCAGAACTTAATGCTTCAGAATCGAATGACTCATCAGTAACGAGCTTTGCTGCCGTAAATTCAGGGAAATTCCTTTTTTGCTCTGAAACGCTGGTCGTTTGTTGCTTACTGTCGAGCGCATATGAAAATGCAACGACCAAAGCAACAGCCACTGAAAATAGAGCAATGAGTTTATTACGAACGCTGGTATGCATACTGGGCAGCCTTAACGGTTTTCTTTTTACGATTGGTCAGTGAAAGCACAGCACCTAGAATTGAGAACAACCCACCAAACCATATCCAACGAGCATACGCTTTGTACTGAACTCGAAATGCATAAGCGGTAGCGTCAACTTTCTCACCCATGGTGATATACACATCGCCATGCCAGAACCATTTCATTGCGGGCTCGCTCATGTTCATCACTCGAACTTGGTAATGTCTTCTTTCCGGCGAAATAGAAAAACTTTGCTCGCCAGTATCTAGCTTAAGTATCGCCTTTTCAGCGGTAAAGTTTGAGGTGACATAAAGCTCTGTATCTTCATGAGCAAGCGTCCAGTCCATAAACTCCACCTGTTCATCTGGGCTTAATTTATAGCTGCGCTCAAACGAGTGGTAACTGTTCATTGCAGCACCTACCGCTAATACCGCGACACCAACATGGGCAAATGTCATCACCCAGACTTTTCGTTGGAACTTGGAACTGCGCGTTACCGCTAAGCCATAAACATGAGTGAGTAAAACCCAAAATGCGAGTGCCCATGTCATCAGAGCCATCACTTGTCGTTGGACTTGTTCCACTTGCCAAGAATAACAAACGTAACCCAATGCCAACGACATAAGAACTAACAATGAAATAACACCTTTGGTTGCTTGAGGTTTAACACTCAACAATGGGGCTAAGCCAACCACGCCAAGTGCAAGCAAAGCCAAAGGTGCAATCAACAGATTAAAGTATGGCGCACCGACCGATATGTTACCTAGCCCAAGCAGCTCAAAGACCATTGGATAAAATGTACCAAACACCACAACAGCGGTCGCTAATACAAAAATGAGCACCGCAACTAGGCTTAAAAAGCTCTTACTGGCGAAGCTAGTAATCGGGTTAGATTCAAAAGATTCCCCTCTGATGATAAGAAGAGAGAAAGAGCTCACTAGCACCAACATCAATATAAGTAGTAGTGCGATACCTTTGGTCGGGTCGACAGCGAAAGCGTGTACTGATGTGAGTACACCAGAACGAACAATAAATGTGCCTAATATACTCAAACAAAATGTAATGAAAGCAAGGCTTAGAGACCACTTCAGAAGCTGTTGTTTGCCTTTGGCAACACCTAAACAATGCAGCAAGGCTGTCGAAGTGAGCCACGGCAACAAGCTGGCATTTTCAACAGGATCCCAGAACCACCAGCCGCCCCAGCCTAATTCGTAATACGCCCACCAAGAGCCAAGAATGATCCCTGCGGTTAAAAAGATCCAAGCGACTAGACACCAACTTCGACAATGGGCAACCCAATCAAACTCTATAGGGTCAACCAGCAAAGCGGCAACTGCAAATGCCAGCACCACGGAAAAGCCGACATAGCCAAGGTAAAGTAGTGGCGGGTGAAAGATCAGGCCGACATCTTGCAACATTGGGTTAAGGTCACGCCCTTCTAGCGGCAAGATCGAATTCATTTCAAATGGGTTTGATACGAATAAGGTGAACCAAGCAAATATCGCGAGCAATAGATTCATTACCCACAACACACGGCTTTGGTATTCATTCGAATAGTGTTTTTGTAAGGCAATCACGCCAGACCAGACGCTGATCGTCAGTACCCAAAATAACAAGGAACCTTCATGGCCTGCCCATACAGCTGCTAGCTTAAAAAATGAGGGTAATTGAGTATTTGAATGTTCAGCGACATAGAGAATAGAGAAGTCATCCCTGACAAAAGCATAGCCAAGCAATGCGACAGAAGTGAGAGAAAACAATGCACTTGAAAGAGAGAAACTACGGATTAAACTTATATTTTGCGTCCGTTTGTTTAGCATTTGATAAAACGAATGCACACCAATAATGCTACTGAGTACAGCAACCAACACTAAACTAAACAGCCCCAAAGAACCGACCATATCACCTCAATAAGGCTCCGCTAGAGCAGAGCCGATCTGAACACGCATCTCATGTTTACTAAAAGCATGTTCATTAATAAGCAGATGTCTAGTATCCAACATCTGCTCACTAATAAACTTGCGCGAAATTAAGCTATCGTTAACTGCCCTGCATAAAGGACAAAAGTTCGCAGCATTAATACGCCCATTAGGCTTAACGAAGTCACGGAGAAAATATACACCGAGCTATGGCGGATTGAGGTTGGTGTAACGGCATTCAGCAACAACGGTAAAACCATGCCGACACCTATGACCCCATACCAGAACCAACTCGCCCAGAAACCACTGCCAATTGCATTCCATACTGCTTGTTCACTTTGACCACCAGCGAAGATTAGCCCAGTAAAGAAAGTAATAAGAACAAACAACTCAAACATCACTACCGGACGTTCAAATCCGTGGATCCATGAAATACTCGGGCTATGAGGTGATTCTTTAAAGACCAACACACCAAATAAAATACACGCCGCCGCTCCCGAAGATAAGCTCGAGAATAAGAACAAAATCGGCAGCACTGGGTTATTCAATAGTGGGAAAGTATTTAAAGCTGAAAGCAAGAATCCGGTATAAGCGGCAAGCATAAGAGCAAGAACAGCTAAGAATATTTCCAGAGCATTCTCAAACACTTCTAATTTGCCAATCCAATTACCGACAAAATCAAGTCGTCCTTTTAGCCATGCTTGATCATTCAAGAACACGACTATTTGATCTCTAAATATAATGCCGATCCAAAGGAATAAGATCACCATATATACTTGGAATAAGATCACACCCATCGACATCACAGACGTTGGATTATAGAAGATCATGATCTTCCAAAATGACAGTGGTTTTGTCAGATGGAAAACCAAGATCAGCAGGCCTGAAATGATCCCAAATGGCGCAAGAAAAGCTGTCGCCTTTAACACACCATTATGAGCAGGATCGCCTTCAATAACCTTGCGCTTAAGGTAAATGGAGATCATTACGGCACCCGCCGACATCCCCGCGAGAAATAGATAGATTGCTATAATCCAGTCCCATACCACGGTACCAGACTGAAAAGCTGCGTCCCATGCACTCATAATCAAATCTCCCCTTTTTGGTGTGGCACTTTATAGAGTTTTGGTTGAGTGCCTAGATAGGCTTTATCTCTGTAAACCACCTCGGATTGAAGTACTTGGTTTATCTCACTCTTAGGGTCATTCAAATCGCCGAATGTCAGCGCTTTGGTTGGGCAAGATTCGACACAAGCAGGCAACTTCCCTTGTGCTAGATTGGTATCACGACAGAAGTTACATTTATCGGCTGACTTGTTCTCTGGATGGAAAAAGCGCACTTGATATGGACACGCTAACAAACAGTAACCACAACCGACACACTTCTCTTTGTGGACATCAACAATGCCCGTTTTTTCATCTTTGTAGGCAGCCCCTGTTGGGCAAACCATGACACACGGCGCGTTATCACAATGTTGGCAAGAGTTACGAGTAAAACGGTAATCAACATTTGGATATTCGCCTTGGGGTTCGCTCTTAATAATTTCTAAGCGCGACACGCCTTCAGGTACTTTATTCACTTCACGACATGCTTCTGTACAAGCAGTACAACCAATACACGCGGTTTCGTCATGAATCATTCCATAACGTTTAGCACCATCTTCTTGAACATTGGCCAACGTTTTACGACTTGTCACCGCCGCAGTTCCCGCTACACCCGTGGTAAGAATAACGGCACCAGCGCCTGCTAAAAAGTTTCTTCTTGAGCAGCTCATAGATTACTCCTCTTCTTTCTTCTGGTTGAAGTCTGAATGGCAATCCACACACAGCTTGATGGTTTGCTTCTTATCTAAGCCCAACACCTTTGCTTCAGTCGCATGAACATCATGGCAGTTTGAACACGTCAAGTTTTGCGCGTGAACATCGTGAGTCCAACTCGCTTCACGCAGATCATCAGGCTTGTGACAATCGATACATTGGCTATTGGCATCTAAAATTAAGCTAGGGTCTAGGAAAACCTTTTCAGTTCCCGGTTGTGATTGAGCCTCGCGATACTTCACCACTTCAGGCGCACCTTCACGGTGATCGGGGCTAATTGAACTATGACAATCGGTACAATTTACTTCACGGCCAAGTAAAGCGTGTGCACTTTCACCATGTGAACCCAATACCGTTTCTTTTGAATCTTTATGGCATTGAACACACTTGTAGTCTTTGTCGCGGATTAATTCGACTTCATGTCTTGCTGATTCTCCTACTGGCGTAACAGCAGGCTCAGCAACAGCATGAATGGAATAACCATAGAGGCAGAATGCTAGAAGGGATTTAAGCATTATGACTATGGCCAATTTAATATTGCCCATTTTATCCTTTCCTTATACCGGCATTATTTAACTCTCAACTAAATAATATTCCGGTTAAACAAAAGTACCCTTAAACGATATTATTACCGCTTAAATGATATCAATTCTTATTTTGGATAAGCCACAACGCTTTCTATAGTTAGAATATACCTCTAATTAGGTAATACGAAATTTGGATGGGTTAATCTGTGAACGCAATCACCCTATTTATATCATGGTCAATCTAGGTAATTGATTGTTATATATGTTAATAATTCTCAATTGAATTTTAATACCACTAACCTCCAATACCCCTTTAGGGGTATATAAACTTCAACGTGATTGAAGTCACTACCGTTAATTGATCTAAAACAAGCTATATCCAACACGTAACAAAATGTGTTTGTTTATGAATTAATATAAACAGGAATTCTCCAGTTCTTAATTTGAATAGCAAACTCACAACGCTTGGTATAAGAATCAGTATATTGGAGATATCACTGTGAAAAAGCATTGGATACGTAATTCGGTCACAGCACTATTAATGGTTAGCGCATCACTAGCAAGCGCGACCAGTTTTGCTGCGTCTGAACAAAAAGAAATTGGCGACCCTCGTAACGACCAGTTCGAGCAAAACCACCCAGATCAATATCACTCATGGAGACAGACTTCAGAAAGCGAAGTTATTGAAGACGCACTAAAAGAAGATCCAAACATGGTCATCATGTGGGCTGGCTACGGCTTCGCAAAAGATTACAACAAAGCACGCGGCCACTTTTATGCCATTGACGATGTAAGACAAACACTTCGTACAGGCGGCCCAACAGACGAAAGCTCTGGCCCAATGCCAATGGCGTGTTGGAGCTGTAAGAGCCCAGACGTAGCTCGTGTTATCGAAGAGCGTGGTGAAGATGGTTATTTTGAAGGTAAATGGGCGCGTCTTGGCAACGAGATCATTAACCCTATTGGCTGTTCAGACTGTCACGACACCCAAAGCGAAGGCTTTAAGAATGGTGAGCCAGCACTGAAGGTGACTCGTCCTTACGTTGAGCGTGCATTTGAAACGATTGGTAAAAAGTTTGATGAACAAAGTCGTTTAGACCAACAAGCTTCTGTTTGTGCTCAGTGCCACGTGGAATACTACTTCACAGGGCCAACCAAAGGTGTGAAATTCCCTTGGGACCAAGGTACAACCGTTGGCGACATGGAACGTTACTATGATGCAATCAACTTTAAAGATTGGACGCATAAAGTATCGAAAGCACCCATGCTGAAAGCACAGCACCCTGGCTTCGAAACATGGCGCGAAGGCATCCACGGTAAGAACAAAGTCGTTTGTGCTGACTGTCATATGCCAAAAGTGACCAAAGAAGATGGCACCGTTTATACCGACCATAAAGTGGGTAACCCATTCGACCGCTTCGAAGATACGTGTGCAAACTGTCACACTCAATCGAAAGAAACCATGCGTAACATCGTTTCAAGCCGTAAAGCGCAAGTACTGAACATGAAGCTGACAGCTGAGAAACAAATCGTTGCTGCTCACTTTGAAGCAGGCGCAGCATGGGAAGCGGGTGCGACAGAGCAAGAGATGGAACCTATCTTACTGGATATCCGTCACGCTCAATGGCGTTGGGACTACGCTATCGCGTCTCACGGTATTCACATGCACGCACCTGAGATCGCTCTAGAAGTGCTTGGTACTGCCGTTGACCGCGCCGCGGATGCTCGTACTAAGATTGTTCGTCTACTGGCGAAGAAAGGCATCACCGATCCAATCGAGATTCCAGATATCTCGACAAAAGAAGCGGCTCAAAAAGCGCTTGGAATGGACATGGATAAGATGAACGCAGAGAAACAGCACTTCTTAGACACGGTTGTTCCTAAATGGGAAGAGCAAGCTGAAAAGCGTGAAGCCAACTACGAATACTAGTTTCTTCCATTAGACCATTAAGTAAAAACCAGTCACACTATTGTTGTGTGGCTGGTTTTTTTAGGTTTTAGGGGAATACAGATCAATATCGAATCCCCGATCCACTCGCCAATTCAAGGAATAAACAATGAAAATCTTACTTTCGCTTTCGGCATTATGTATTGCACTACTCAGTTCAAGCGTTCACGCATCTGAGCGTGCTGAGACAGGGTGGGAATTAATAGAGAAAGGTGCATTAGTGGTTGATGTCAGAACACCTGCAGAGTTCGAACAAGGGCATCTAGACAACGCCATCAACTACCCTCTTTCTGAAGTGGCTACTCACTTTGCTAAGATAGATAAAGACCAACCCATCGTGTTGTACTGCCGTAGTGGCAATCGTTCAGGGCAAGCTTATCAATTCTTGCGTGCTCAAGGGTTTACTCAAATCCACAATGCTGGTGGCTTAATCGAAATGCAGGAAAACCAATAGTCTTCGAAATGAGCTCTTAAGTAAGATCGCCTCTTTAGCAATTAGCCAAGCTTAACGGATCATCTGTTTAGCTTGGTTGATCGAATGGATAATAGAGACACGATCAATGCCCTTCTGATTGGAATCTAAGATTTGAGTCCACGCATCGATCGCTTGTTGATAGCGCATGCTGATGAAGTGATCGGTCGCAATCAACATCAATGCCGTACGATCATTGGGATCAAGCTGCATTGAGTGCTCCAACAGCGCATTAACATCATCACTCATCGCTTGAGAGCTCAGATAATAAAGTGCGGTTGCTTTGGCAGCATAGAGGCCAGAAGGCGCTTGAGGATCTAAGCGAATCGCATAATCGTAGCAAGTGAATGCCGCATCAAACTCCCCTCTCTGCATGTACACACCACCAAGCTTAAACCACAAGTCGGATTGATTCGGGTCTTGTTTGAGGCTTTGTTGAAGCTCATCTTCGAAATCTGTTGCCGTGTAGTTATTGCTATCATCCAAAGGAAGTTGAGGTAACTCTTGTTTCAGTTGAGACCAAACCAGCACGCTCAAAGCCACCGCAGTAAGAGAAATCACCACATTGCCTTTTAGATGGCTGCCATTATTGCTCGCGGCAATAACGACCACAATCAAAAACAGACTCATTAGTACCAACGCAACCAACAACCAGATATCCATTCCGCATCCCTTTTATTTAGATCTGCCCCTACTCTATCGTTTTCGCCCTGCCTCGTTATTGATCAAAGTTTAGCGTTCGAGATTTAGTGCTCAAACTTTCGCATAAAAGCGACGGGTTAAGGTTGGTGTTCAGACCTAAGCCATAAGCCAAATGAGAAGAGAAAAAGAGTGAAATGACAGGCAATAAAAAACCGAGCACTTAGGCTCGGTTTTTTCAATGGTAAGCTTAATTACTTAACGTAATCGAGATTACTCAGTGCCTTGCTCGCTATCACTTTCAGAGTCAGAAGCATCAGATGCTTGCTCTTCACTTGATTCAGAAACATCAGGCGTTTCAGCGTTTACTGCGTCAGCATTTGCTTCTTCAGTTTCTTCGCCTTCAACAATCTCCGCTTCTTCTACTTCGTCGATACGTTGTAGACCTACAACATTCTCGTCTTCAGCAGTACGAATCAGTGTTACACCTTGAGTGTTACGACCAACTTGGCTTACTTCCGCTACGCGAGTACGTACAAGTGTACCTGCGTCGGTGATCATCATCATTTCATCGCCTTCTTCAACCTGAACAGCACCAACTACTGGGCCATTACGATCAGAGACTTTGATAGATACTACACCTTGCGTTGCACGGCCTTTCGTTGGGTATTCAGCCAGCTCAGTACGCTTACCGTAACCGTTTTGAGTCACAGTTAGGATATCGCCTTCGTTTGAAGGAACAATCAGTGAAACCACTTGATCGTCTTCTGGAAGCTTCATACCACGAACACCAGAGGCAGTACGACCCATTGGACGTACTTTGTCCTCGTTAAAGCGAACAACTTTGCCCGACTTCGAGAACAGCATGATGTCGCTATTACCGTCAGTAATATCAACGCCAATCAGTGAATCATCGTCACGTAGGTTAACTGCGATTAGGCCGTTAGCACGTACGTTTGCGAATTGATCCAGTGATGTCTTCTTAACGGTACCGTCGCCTGTTGCCATGAAGATGAATTTCTCGTTTGAGAACTCAGAAACAGGCAGGATAGCCGTAATACGCTCACCCTCTTCTAGAGGAAGAATGTTAACGATAGGCTTACCACGAGCGGTGCGGCTTGCTTGAGGCAGTTGGTAAACTTTCAGGCGGTACGTTTTACCACGAGTAGAGAAACATAAGATGTTATCGTGAGTATTAGCAACAAGCAGACGCTCAATGTAATCCTCATCTTTCATCTTAGTTGCACTCTTACCTTTACCACCACGACGCTGAGCTTCGTAGTCGCTTAGGATTTGGTACTTAACGTAACCTGCGTTAGAAAGCGTTACTACAACGTCTTCTTGAGCGATTAGCTCTTCCATGTCGATGTCATGAACCGCTGCTGTGATTTCTGTACGACGTTCGTCGCCATAGATATCACGTACCGCTTCAAGTTCTTCACGGATAACTTCCATCAAACGCTCAGTGCTTGCAAGGATATGCATTAGCTCAGCGATCTCTTCTAGAAGTGCTTTGTATTCGTCTAGAATCTTCTCGTGCTCAAGGCCAGTTAGGCGGTGAAGACGAAGTTCTAGAATAGCTTGCGCTTGAGTTTCCGTTAGGAAGTATTGACCATCACGGATACCGTATTGGTCTTCAAGCCAATCTGGACGAGCTGCATCAGTACCAGCACGTTCAAGCATTGATGCAACGTTACCAAGATCCCAACCACGAGATACTAGACCAACTTTAGCTTCTGCTGGTGTTGGTGCGTTCTTGATCAGTTCAATGATTTCATCAATGTTTGCAAGCGCTAAAGATAGAGCTTCCAAGATATGTGCACGGTCGCGCGCTTTCTTCAATTCGAAGATAGTACGACGTGTCACAACTTCACGACGGTGATCAACAAAACACTTCAACATATCTTTAATGTTGAAAAGTTGTGGTTGGCCGTTGTTCAGAGCAACCATGTTGATGCCGAAAGTTGTTTGCAGTTGAGTTTGTGAGTAAAGGTTGTTTAGTACAACTTCACCGACAGCATCACGCTTACATTCAATAACAATACGCATACCATCTTTATCAGATTCGTCACGCAGTGCACTGATGCCTTCAACTTTCTTGTCTTTTACAAGTTCTGCAATCTTCTCGATCAGACGAGCTTTGTTCACTTGATACGGAATTTCAGTAACGATAATAGTTTCTTTACCGTTCTTTTCCGTTTCAATTTCAGCTCTCGAGCGCATGTAGACTTTGCCTCGGCCAGTCTTATATGCATCGACAATGCCCTTACGGCCACTGATTAATGCTGCTGTCGGGAAGTCTGGACCCGGGATGTAGTCCATTAGCTCATCAATAGTGATGTCTTCATTATTGATAAATGCTAAACAGCCATCAACAACTTCGCCAAGGTTATGCGGCGGGATGTTGGTAGCCATACCTACTGCGATACCAGAAGCACCGTTAACCAATAGGTTTGGTATTTTTGTTGGTAAAACTGCTGGTATTTGCTCGGTTCCATCATAGTTAGGAACGAAGTCAACCGTATCTTTATCAAGATCCGTTAATAGCTCACCAGCTATTTTTGACATACGAACTTCGGTATAACGCATTGCCGCAGCTGAATCGCCGTCAACCGAACCAAAGTTACCTTGGCCATCGACTAACATATAGCGTAGTGAAAACGGCTGAGCCATACGAACAATTGACTCGTATACCGCACTATCACCGTGTGGGTGATATTTACCGATTACATCGCCTACTACACGAGCAGACTTTTTATATGCTTTGTTCCAATCATTACCTAATACATTCATCGCGAACAAAACGCGGCGGTGTACTGGTTTTAGGCCATCACGCACATCTGGAAGGGCACGACCAACGATGACGGACATCGCGTAGTCTAGGTATGAACCTCTAAGCTCATCTTCAATATTTACGGGCGTGATCTCTTTCGCTAGATCGCTCATAGAGCCATTTTCCCTCTATAGTCAGATCGTATTTTTGAATACGTATAAGACCGAAAAATATAACACAAATTTACCTACGGAGGCATCACTTTCCCTCTCCTTTTACCATCTTGTGACCCTTGTAGCCAATCTATTGATGAGAAATTGCACCTCAGCGTCATATCTTGCTGAAACATGGTCACTTTACACTCAATAAACTAGCAAAATTGTAGATCTTCTGGTCAGCAGGAAAAGGCAAGTTATAATGCCTGCAATTTCATGGATGCATTATTTAACTTGGAAATGCCGATTATGACTAAATCACAAAACGTAGACCCAGCAGAAATCAAAAAATTCGAAGACATGGCGTCGCGCTGGTGGGATCTAGAAGGCGAGTTTAAGCCACTACATCAAATCAACCCACTGCGCCTAAATTACGTTCTAGAGAAAACCGAAGGCCTATTTGGCAAGAAAGTTCTCGATGTTGGCTGCGGTGGCGGTATTTTGGCTGAGAGCATGGCCGTTGAAGGTGCGCTAGTCACTGGTTTAGATATGGGTAAAGAACCGCTAGAAGTCGCTCGTCTGCATGCATTAGAAACCGGCACCAAGCTTGATTACATTCAAAGCACCATTGAAGATCATGCTGAGCAAAACCCACAAACTTACGATGTGGTGACCTGCATGGAAATGCTAGAGCACGTACCAGACCCACAGTCGGTTATCTCGGCTTGTTCAAAGTTGGTTAAACCGGGCGGCCATGTGTTCTTCTCGACATTGAACCGTAACTTTAAGTCTTACCTATTCGCTATAGTAGGTGCAGAAAAGCTACTTAAGATTGTCCCAGAAGGTACTCACGACCACGAAAAGTTCATTCGCCCAGCGGAACTTATCAAGATGATAGACAACACTCCGCTGCAAGAATTGGGGATTACAGGACTGCACTACAACCCGTTAACGGACACTTATCGTTTGGGCACAAATGTAGATGTTAACTACATAGTCCACACGCAAAATCTCACCCAATAACTATTAATATCCCCAGCTTAAAATCTTTTAGAAAAAGACGATTGAAAAGAGTTGTAATTAACATAACTTTACGACTTTTTTCAGTCTAAATTTCGTGCGCTCGCTTCCATTTTGACCACCTAGATTTAATTTTAATCATCCAAAATCCATTGCCCATTTTGCTCAAAGATCAAGGGATTTTTTTTTATGTGTGCGCAAAAATAAAGCAACCTTAAAAGGCTATTTTTATACAATCAAGTCACATCGAACCTCGTCAGTTAGTGGTCACTTACAGTTTTTTTTCAATCCACCACTTATCCACAAGCACTCCCATTTCTTTACCTTGAAAAATATAAGCTGTAGCACTATCTTGTAACCCAATAAACAAATGACCCCTATATGTTGTGTTTGAACTACAATGTATGGGTAGACCAAGATCACAAAGCCGGAACGTAATTTACAAAAATTACACAGAAATACACAAAAACACGGCTTTGTTCAGTTTTGTTAGGGAAATTAAGCAGAATGAACCAACAACTTACTGTTACCAAACGTAACGGGCGCAAAGAAACAATCGATTTAGAGAAAATCCATCGAGTGATCACATGGGCAGCTGAAGGCTTGCACAATGTTTCTGTATCACAAGTAGAATTGAAAGCTCACATTCAGTTTTACGATGGCATCACCACCACTGACATCCATGAGACAATCATCAAGTCAGCAGCGGATTTAATCTCTGAAGAGACTCCTGATTACCAATATCTAGCAGCACGTCTGTCAGTATTCCATCTACGTAAAAAAGCGTACGGCGAGTACGAGCCACCGGCTCTATATGACCACGTTGCAAAACTGGTTGATATGGGTAAATACGATAGCCACCTAATGGAAGACTACACGAAAGCTGAGTTTGACGAGCTTGACGCGTACATCGACCACAAGCGTGACTTAGACTTCTCTTATGCAGCGGTCAAGCAGCTTGAAGGTAAATACTTCGTGCAAAACCGTGTAACAAAAGAAATCTACGAGAGTGCTCAGTTCCTTTACATCCTAGTTGCTGCTTGTTTATTCGGTAAATACCCGAAATCAACTCGTCTGGATTACATCAAACGTTTTTACGACGCCTCGTCTACGTTTAAGATTTCTCTACCTACACCAATTATGTCTGGTGTACGTACGCCTACTCGTCAATTCAGTTCTTGTGTGCTGATCGAGTGTGGTGACAGCCTTGATTCTATCAACGCAACAGCAAGCTCTATTGTTCGTTACGTATCTCAACGTGCTGGTATTGGTATCAACGCAGGTCGTATCCGTGCGCTTGGTTCTGAAATTCGTGGTGGTGAAGCGTTCCACACTGGCTGTATCCCTTTCTACAAATACTTCCAAACAGCAGTAAAATGTTGTTCTCAAGGTGGTGTTCGTGGCGGTGCAGCAACCGTGTTCTACCCACTATGGCACGGTGAAGTTCAGTCTCTATTAGTACTGAAAAACAACCGTGGTGTTGAAGAGAACCGTGTTCGTCACATGGACTACGGCGTACAGCTTAATAAGCTTATGTACTCTCGTCTTGTTCAAGGTGGCAACATCAGCCTGTTCTCCCCTTCAGATGTACCTGGACTTTACGATGCGTTCTTCGAAAACCAAGAGCGTTTTGAAGAGCTGTACGTTAAGTACGAAAACGATCCTTCAGTGAAACGTGAAACTGTGAAAGCGGTTGAACTGTTCTCTCTACTAATGCAAGAGCGTGCTTCTACTGGTCGTATCTACATTCAGAACGTTGACCACTGTAATACACACAGCCCGTTTGATTCTGAAGTAGCACCTGTTCGTCAATCGAACCTATGTCTAGAAATCGCGCTACCAACTAAGCCACTTTCTAACGTGGAAGATGACGAAGGTGAGATTGCACTGTGTACGCTTTCAGCGTTCAACCTTGGCGCAATCAATGAACTCGACGACTTAGCAGAGCTTTCTGAGTTGGTTGTTCGTGCACTTGATGCACTGCTTGATTACCAAGATTACCCGCTTCCAGCAGCATACAAATCGACAATGAATCGTCGTACTTTAGGTGTTGGTGTCATCAACTATGCATACTACCTGGCGAAGAATGGTGTTAAGTACTCTGACGGCAGCGCAAATGGCCTGACTCACCGTACTTTTGAAGCAATTCAATACCACTTGCTAAAAGCGTCTGTTGAACTAGCGAAAGAACAAGGCCGTTGCCCATCTTTCCACGAGACCAACTACGCGAAAGGCCTACTGCCAATCGATACTTATAAAAAAGATATCGACTTAGTATGTGAAGAGCCTCTGCACTACGATTGGGACACGCTACGTGAAGAGATCATGGAGCACGGTCTGCGTAACTCTACGCTAACAGCGCTTATGCCTTCTGAGACTTCGTCTCAAATCTCGAACGCGACTAACGGTATCGAGCCACCACGTGGTTATGTATCAGTGAAAGCGTCGAAAGACGGTATCCTGAAGCAAGTTGTTCCTGATTTCTTAAATCTTAAAAACAACTACGAGCTACTTTGGAACATTGGCAATAACGACGGTTACCTACACTTAGTGGGTATCATGCAAAAATTCGTTGACCAAGCTATCTCTGCAAACACTAACTATGATCCAAGTGTTTACGACAGC
Source organism: Vibrio sp. 10N.237.312.B06 (assembly GCF_041464685.1). NCBI lineage: Bacteria > Pseudomonadati > Pseudomonadota > Gammaproteobacteria > Vibrionales > Vibrionaceae > Vibrio > Vibrio sp. 10N.237.312.B06. The sequence goes on along the minus strand of NZ_JBFSPI010000012.1, from coordinate 4,436 downwards.
GGTAAGGTTCCAATGAAGCAGCTGCTTAAAGACCTGCTAACTGCATACAAGTATGGTGTTAAAACGCTTTACTACCATAACACTCGTGATGGTGCTAAAGACGACCAAGGCGATGCAGTTCAAGTGCCGGAAGAAGATTGTGAAGGCGGCGGTTGTAAGATCTAAACCGCAATAAACATTAAGACCCCAGAGAAGAGTTATCTTCTCTGGGTTTAAAGCATTAACAGGGTCCGTTTTATTGCGGGTCTTTAAAGGATTTGAGGCATTTATGGCTTACAGTACTTTTTCTCAACAAAAAAATGACCAACTAAAAGAACCAATGTTCTTGGGTCAGTCGGTAAACGTTGCACGTTACGACCAACAAAAATTTGAAATCTTCGAAAAGCTTATCGAGAAGCAGCTTTCTTTCTTCTGGCGCCCAGAAGAGGTCGACGTGTCTAGTGATCGTATCGACTACAACAAGCTTCCTGAGCATGAAAAGCACATCTTCATCTCTAACTTGAAGTACCAAACGCTTCTAGATTCTATCCAAGGCCGCAGCCCTAACGTTGCCCTACTTCCATTGGTATCACTACCAGAAGTTGAAACTTGGATTGAGACATGGTCATTCTCTGAAACGATTCACTCTCGTTCTTACACGCACATCATCCGTAACATCGTAAATGATCCAGGCGTAGTATTCGACGACATCGTTGAAAACGAAGAGATCCTGAAGCGTGCTAAAGACATCGCCTTTTACTACGACGATTTGATCAAGCTGACGGCTGACTACCACCGCTACGGTGAAGGCAACCACAACATCAACGGCGAAGACGTTAAGATTTCACTTCACGACCTGAAGAAGAAGCTTTACGTATGTCTAATGTCTGTAAACGCACTGGAAGCGATTCGTTTCTACGTAAGTTTTGCATGTTCATTCGCATTCGCTGAACGTGAGCTAATGGAAGGTAATGCGAAGATCATCAAGCTAATCGCTCGTGATGAAGCTCTTCACCTTACTGGTACACAGCACATGATCAATTTGCTGCGTAACGGCCAAGATGACTTCGAATTCATGCAGATCGCTGAAGAGTGTAAGCAAGAGTGTTTCGACCTATTCAAAGAAGCAGCAGAGCAAGAGAAAGAGTGGGCAGAATACCTATTCAAAGATGGCTCTATGATTGGTCTAAACAAAGACATTCTTTGCCAATACGTTGAGTACATTACTAACATCCGTATGCAGGCTGTTGGTCTAGGTACCGCTTACCCAGAAGCAACGTCGAACCCAATTCCATGGATCAACGCTTGGTTGTCTTCAGATAACGTTCAAGTTGCTCCACAAGAAGCTGAAATCAGTTCTTACCTAGTTGGCCAAATCGACAACGAAGTAAAAGCTGACGACTTTGAAGGGTTTGAGCTGTAATGCCAACAATCAAAATCAACAAGCTGACTTCTATTGAATCTAACCCTTCAAATACTCTATTGGAAACAATGGAACAAGCAGGGTTAGAGCCAGAATACAACTGCCGAGATGGCCACTGTGGCGCTTGCCGCTGTACGTTGGATTCCGGTGAAGTTGAGTACGTTGGTTTTGCTATGGCTTACACGCAAGGTAATGAAATATTACCTTGTATCTGTAAAGCAAAAACAGAACTATCGCTGAGTAACGTTATTCACAGAAATAAGCAAAAAAGTGCTTAATACTTATACTTAGCTACTTAGCTACTTAGCTACTTAGCTACTTAGCTACTTAGCTACTTAGCACGATTAGTACAATGTTGAATCGTTAACAGAAAAGCTTAAAAATTTAAGGGCCCGATAATCTTCATTATCAGGCCCTTTTTGTATTTCATGTTGGCTCAATCAGACAACTCGCTTATTGCACCAACTCGGCTTTATTGATGTATATGATTTATTACATATATAGCTCTATAGCTTTAACTTGGACTTTATAGCGTTGACTTGGTTTTATAGTACCGCTTTAGGAATAAACATGTCTTTCAATCGCTTAACCGAAGAGTAAGTACCAAACATCGGTTTGTTGTCTAGATGCCTTCTCAGCATATCGGCGGCAACGGTCTTAATCACGTTGCGTTGGTCTTCGCGTGAGTACTGACGATAAAACTCAAGCACCTGTCCCCACTCTCCTGCTTCAGTAGACAATGCGACGCTAAATGTGTTGTCTTCTAACTTACCAGTAACCAAAGCCAGTTCTGTACCGCACTTCTCTCTTGTAGCGCCAGCCAGTGCAAAGGTTGCGGCTAATGGATCACTCTTTTCAAGTTGGCTCTCTTTTGGCTCAGCCATGACCCATGAATGACCAAAGCAGTCTTCAACCTGCTCATTCAATTGCAGCCACGCTGATAGGGCGCCTTTGGTCGACACTTCAGATACAGATAACGTCTTCTTTTTTTCCGCCATGATGTGTCCAATATGGTCAATCATTGGCTCATCAACGCTCACGACATTACTCTCTAGGAGCTTGTAAACCATTTGCAGAAGCTTAACGCGAGTTTCTAAGTCTGCCTTAGGACCAAACAGTTTGACCTCAATAAAAGGCAGATAAGAGCGGTAGCCAAGTTCATAGCCTGCAGGAAGCTTAAGCTGGTCTAACACATCCGAGATACCCGACTCAGACAAACCAAACGTAAACAATCGACTGCATTCAGAGGCAACCACTTGAGGGTAGGTACGCGACAAGTCAGGAAGAATCTCAAACGTAACCATACGTTTGAATTCACTCGGTACACCAGGAGTAAAATAGAAAGTAGCATCGTTGATTTTCAGCTTGAAGCCGCAAGCCGTACCCACAGGATTATCAACAATCTCTGAACTCGCGGGCAATAAAGCTTGCTTAAGGTTACTGTCAGGCATCGGCATGCCACGTCCAGAGAACATCTCTTCCATACGAGTCAGCCACTCAGGGAACATGACAAGCTTTTGATCTGAGGCCGCAGCCGCAGCGGCCGCACTCATATCATCAGTTGTCGGCCCCAAACCACCATTGACGATAACCACATCATAGTTGAAGCTCAGCATCAGCAGTTCTTCAATCAGAGCGTTCATTTGGTCGCCCACAGTTGAACGCTTTGCCAAAGCAAAGCCGTGCTGATAAAACTCAGCAGACATCCAAGCTGCGTTTGTGTCGACAATGTCCCCATGAAGAACTTCTTCACCAGTGCTTAACATTGCGATTTTCGTCATATTTATATCCCTTGTGGCCATTAAAAGACACGGCATTATTTACAAACTAGTCTAAGGTTGAGTTTGAGTCATTCACCTTTTCACAAATATTACTAATGCTTAATCTAAGGTTTTCTTAGGAAAAGCAATAAATTATTAGTTCCCTAAACTAAGCATTTAATAGATAATTGTGACTCGGATCAATTATTAACTTCTCATGGAGACCCTTGTGGCCAAATCACCGTTACTAACGAAGGTTACTGCTGCATTTACAATGCTAATGTCAGTTAACTCGGTTGCAAGCCAATACGACTTCGACCAACCAATCAACCTTTCTTATTCGGATGAATGCGCTCAAGATTACTGTGTTAATGAAAGCTTGTACACCTATAAGCCTAGTAACCATTATGCGCTAAGCGAAACAAGCGACCAATATGATTTAACGATCGAAAAACAACCACTCTACCTTACCGTTAGCGATGGCAAAGATTGGGATTACCTCATGGGCCAAACTTATACCATTCTTGGTTTAAGTGTCGCAACCGTTGGTCTCATGACGCTTTTACCTGAAAGTATCACTAAGTGGGATGATGACCAGCGTGATATCAGTGCACTAGGTAAAAAATGGAAAGATAACGTTTCTGAAGGCCCAGTATGGGACCGTGATGAACACTTCCTAAACTACGTAATGCATCCGTATTTCGGTGGTGTTTACTACACCGCAGCTCGACATGCTGGTTATGACGAGTTTGAGTCTTTCTTATACTCTTGGACAATGTCGACATTTTTCTGGGAATACGGCGTAGAAGCGTTTGCTGAAGTACCGTCATGGCAAGATATCTTTATTACACCATTCTTTGGGGCTGTTGTCGGTGAAATGATGCTAGAAGCAGAGCAAGACATTGTTGCTTCAGGTGGCGAAGTGATGGGCTCTCAAACCATGGGTGATGTTTCATTATTCTTCCTCAACCCTGTTGGCCATATCCACTACTGGGTAAGTGATGCATGGGGTGGTGACGCAGAAGTTAATCTGAATACTAACCCTTGGTGGGATAACAAAGACGCAGCACGATTCGCCTACGATGCAGGGGCAACATACGACTCTCAGTTTGTTGGTATGAACTTTAAAGTAACGTTTTAAATCGACTTCCAGTCTCTGAACTCTATGTTACTGCATTTCAAATAAATGCGACAACTCTTCTAAAAGCGGCTCTCTAGCCAACACCTATCATTTAAGGTGTTTAGATCGCACAGTGTAGCGAGTCTTACTAAAA
>NZ_JBFSPI010000011.1:0-78522 GCF_041464685.1 Vibrio sp. 10N.237.312.B06 | reverse complement strand
TGATATTCATCAACGAGTGCCCACACAGATTGATAGGTTTAAATTGTTAAAGAGCTTTTCCTTTTTGAGCTTCGCTCAAATCGGACGGCCATTTTAGCGATTTAAGTTTTAGTGTCAACCACTATTTTCAAAACTTTTTTCAAGCGCTTAGCTTGGCTAATTTGACCTGCTGATTCGTTTTCGCTTTTGAAACCTAAGCTTCGAAGCCATCCCGTGTCAGCGAGGTGGCATTATAGAGATTTCGATCACACTGGCAAGCCCTTTTTGAAGTTTTTCTCATTTTTTTATTCGTTCGATTAAAAAGAGCACAAAACGCCTCAAAAGTAGGCTTTTCTCTTACATCTCTTGCAGTTTCTTAGAGAATAAAGAGACTTTTTTCCAGTTCGTGTACTCAACTTCCTTGGTTGTATCCGTTTCTCCACCTGTCATATTCATAATGAAGCGAATCATGGTTTTATCGAACCAGTTATAACGAGGATAATAGAGGGCTCCAGCAAACACACCGATCAAAGTGGGTTGCCACGGGGACTTAAGAAGGAACTTCTTAATATAGGCGCTACCTTCAGGAGTATCTTTGCCTTGGTCTTCTTTACGAGCCGTTAAGTTAACGCAAAAGAAAGCAACCTTATTTGATCGCAGCTGAGCAAGGTTGGCATCAATGAACTGATATAGCTTCTTATTGAGGTGCCCATAGCGAATAGATGCGCCAATCAAAACTCGGTCGTATTGAGCAAAGTCGACATTACCAATGGTGTGCAGATCTTGAAGCTCACATTCGAACTCATTCATTTCTTCTTTTATATAGTTCAAGATTTTCTTGGTCTGCCCTTCACGGCTTGAATACAAAAATAGAGCTTTTGCCACAATATGTCCTTAGCTACGCCAAAACGTAGGGGTCAATAAAATTAATAAGGTGAATATCTCTAAACGGCCAAACAGCATGGATACGATCAACACCCATTTAGCCTTGTCATTCACATCGCCGAAGTGCATTGCCACTTCACCTAAGCCTGGACCAAGGTTATTCAATGTTGCCGCTACAGCAGAGAAAGCACTCAGCTCATCCATCCCCGTAGCAATAAGAGCCAACATACAAACCACAAAAACCAATGCGTATGCAGAGAAGAAGCCCCAAACCGCATCAACGACACGTTGTGGTAGTGCCGAACCACCAACCTTGATGGTATAGACAGCACGCGGGTGGACAAGACGCTTCATTTCACGAGCACCCTGTAAAGTAAGCAGTAATATTCGAATGACTTTCATACCGCCACCCGTTGAACCTGCACAACCTCCTATAAAAGAAGAGAACAGAAGCAGCACAGGTAAGAATAACGGCCATTCAGAAAAACCGGTGGTGGTGAAGCCTGCGGTTGTTGAAATAGATACTGTCTGGAACAACGCCTGATCGAAAGCATCATAATACGAATCATAAGAGTGATGATTCAGCAGCAATAAGAAACAAACTAAGAACAGGACGACTTGAATAAAGATAAAAGCGCGGAACTCAGGATCTTTCCAGTAATATTTAGGATGTACACCACCAGAAGCAAATGCCGCAAAGTGAAGAGAATAGTTACACGCAGATATAAGAAGGAACACGACCGTAATCATGTTGATAGCAGGGCTGTTGAAGTACCCCATACTCGCATCGTGAGTCGAGAAGCCACCAATAGCAATGGTTGAGAAACTGTGGCTTATTGCATCAAAGAAACTCATACCTGCAAGCCAAAACGCTACCGCACAAGCAATAGTTAAGCTGAGATATATGTACCAAAGCGCTTTTGCCGTTTCAGCAATACGCGGGGTCATCTTGCTGTCTTTTACTGGACCCGGGATTTCAGCACGATATAGCTGCATACCACCGATACCCAGAACAGGAAGGATGGCTACTGCCAATACGATGATACCCATACCACCAAACCATTGCAGGAACTGACGGTAAAACAGAATCGCCTTAGGCAGATCATCGAGGCCAACAATTACGGTTGCACCTGTCGTGGTTAATGCAGAAAACGATTCAAAAAAGGCATCAGTAACGGAAACACTCGGGTTATCTGCGATCAAAAACGGCAGCGCACCTGCACTACCGATTACCGTCCAGAACAACACCACAATGAGAAAGCCATCTCGCGCCTTCAATTCATGTTTATAGCGTCGGTTTGGAAACCAGCAAGTTGCTCCACAAAATAATAGAACGAAGAAAGTCGTCACAAATGGCACACCCGCACCATCTCTATAGATCAGTGCGACGAGCGCAGGTGCGAGCATTGATACACTAAAAAGTGCTAATAATAATCCGACGATTCGAATAATTGAGCGAAATTGCATGAGCTATTGAACGAAGCGAAATGCTTCACACTTCCTAGTTGTCTTTGACTTTCGTTACCAGTGCCTTGGCACCGCTTTTATTGATCATGGTTTGGGTAAACGAATCTACCTGAAGGAGCTCTATTTCAATAATAAGCTCAACTTGAACACCATAATCCGCTTGGACTTCAACAGCCTGATGCTGAGCCATAATGGATTGCGCGATTGGCACAAAGCCATAGTCTAACTCTAGCCGTAATTTTGTGGTTATTTTTTTCTCGATAGTTTGAAGCAGCTTGAGAGCTTGTTGTACTCCACCACCGTAAGCCTTTACTAGACCACCCGTTCCAAGCTTGATTCCGCCAGAATAACGAGTAACAACAGCCGTCAGTTCACCAACACCAGAACCAGACAGTTGCGCCAAGATAGGCTTACCCGCAGTACCAGATGGCTCTCCATCGTCACTAAAGCCCCATTGCATTGAGTCTTCAGGTCGCCCTGCAGCAAAGCCCCAACAATTATGTCGCGCTGATGAATGCTCTTTTTTTACCTGTTCTACGAACTGTTTAGCAGCTTCTACACTTGGAGTATGAGCAAGATGAGTAATGAAGACGCTCTTCTTTATCTCTTCTTCAAACAGAGCCGACGCTGACGGTATTAAATAGGGCTGTTCATTCATATCGTTAACTTAATTAATAAGAGCGGCGAAGTGTATCACGCGTGAATAATAAGGGTTAGAGGATCTGTGCCATCGCACAATGTTAAACAATTGTTTAAAAAATGTATTGAAATTCACCAGGCAGAGGTACAGACTAGAATAACTGGTCTTACCAGGTATTCTACAATAATAGAAAGATAACAAGATTCTCTCAAACAATCGTGGATTGTATGTCATGGAGATAGACAATGATTTACCAAGCTAACACCTTACAGGTAAAGGAATTACAAGATGGTATTGCAGAACTTAGCTTCTGTGCTCCGGCCTCTGTAAACAAACTCGACCTTGCTACTTTAGAATCGCTAGATAAAGCGTTAGATGCTCTTAATGCTCACGCTGGATTACGTGGTTTAATCTTAACTTCAAACAAAGATGCGTTCATCGTAGGCGCAGACATCACTGAATTTCTTGGCCTGTTTGCTAAGCCAGAAGCAGAACTTGATAAATGGTTAAGATTCGCTAATTCAATCTTCAGCAAGCTAGAAGACCTTCCTGTCCCAACTCTTTCAATGATGCGTGGCCATGCCCTTGGCGGCGGCTGTGAATGTGTACTCGCTACCGATTTCCGTATCGGTGACAAGACCACCAGCATAGGCCTACCAGAAACCAAACTTGGCATCATGCCTGGCTTTGGTGGTTGTGTGCGTCTGCCACGTGTTATCGGTGCTGACAGTGCAATGGAAATTATCACGCAAGGCAAAGCATGCCGTGCAGATGAAGCACTTAAAGTTGGCTTGTTAGATGCGATTGTTGAAACAGACCAACTATTAGAATCAGCGATTAACACTGTTTCTCTAGCAGCCAATGAAAAACTCGATTGGCAGCTACGTCGTAAACAAAAAACATCAGCGCTTTCATTAAGCAAACTAGAAGCGATGATGAGCTTTACCATGGCGAAAGGCTTAGTTGCTCAAAAAGCAGGGCCTCATTACCCAGCACCTATCACCTCGGTTATCGCTATCGAAGAAGCAGCACGTAGCGATCGCGATGCAGCACTAGACATCGAGCGTAAACACTTCGTTAAGCTAGCGAAATCTGAAGAAGCGAAAGCATTGATCGGCTTATTCCTTAATGACCAATACATCAAAGGCCTAGCGAAACAAGCTGGTAAGTCTGCAAACAAAGCGACTGAACGAGCAGCGGTACTTGGTGCTGGCATCATGGGTGGCGGTATTGCTTACCAGTCAGCGTTAAAGGGCGTGCCAGTGATGATGAAAGACATCGCACAGGCGTCTCTAGATCTTGGTATGAACGAAGCATCTAAGCTGTTGAATAAACGCTTATCACGCGGTCGCCTAGATGGATTCAAGATGGCAGGCATTCTGTCTTCTATTACTCCAAGCTTACATTACGCAGGTGTTGAACAGTCAGATGTGATTGTGGAAGCCGTTGTAGAAAACCCTAAAGTAAAAGCAGCAGTACTGAGTGAAGTGGAAGGTCTGGTGGGTGAAGACACAGTTCTTACATCAAACACCTCAACGATTCCGATCAACCTGCTAGCAAAATCTCTAAAACGCCCAGAAAACTTCTGTGGTATGCACTTCTTTAACCCAGTACACCGCATGCCTTTGGTTGAGATCATCCGTGGCGAGCATACTTCAGAAGAAACCATTAATCGCGTGGTTGCTTACGCAGCGAAGATGGGTAAATCCCCTATCGTTGTTAATGATTGCCCAGGCTTCTTCGTTAACCGTGTACTTTTCCCTTACTTTGGCGGTTTCAGCATGTTGCTACGTGACGGTGCTGACTTCACTAAGATCGATAAAGTCATGGAGCGTAAGTTCGGTTGGCCAATGGGCCCTGCTTACTTGCTAGACGTTGTAGGTTTAGACACAGCACATCATGCACAAGCAGTAATGGCGCAAGGTTTCCCAGAGCGTATGGGTAAAGAAGGTCGTGATGCAATTGACGCACTTTACGTCGCTGAAAAATACGGCCAGAAGAACGGCAGCGGTTTCTACACGTACAGCGTAGACAAACGCGGTCGTCCTAAGAAGACATTCTCTGAAGACATTCTTCCTATCCTGGCTGACGTATGCCAACAACCACAAGACTTTGATGACCAGACAATTATCCAACGTGTGATGATTCCTATGATCAACGAAGTGGTGCTTTGTTTAGAAGAAGGCATCATCGCGACACCGCAAGAAGCGGATATGGCACTGGTTTACGGTTTAGGCTTCCCTCCATTCAGAGGCGGCGTATTCCGCTACTTAGACAGTGTGGGTATTGGTAACTTCGTTGAAATGGCGAAGAGCTACCAAGACTTAGGTGCAATGTACCAAGTTCCTCAACTATTGCTTGATATGGCAGCGAAAGGCGAAAGCTTTTACGACGGCCAACAAGCAAGTTCTCTGTAACCCACATTTGGAAAAGGAATAGCAAAATGAATAATGTAGTTGTTGTTGATTGCCTTCGTACCCCAATGGGACGTTCCAAAGGTGGAGCTTTCCGTCACACTCGTGCTGAAGATCTGTCGGCACATTTGATGAAAGGCATTTTAGAGCGCAACCCAGAAGTAAACCCTGTCGAAATTGAAGACATTTACTGGGGTTGTGTACAACAAACGCTAGAGCAAGGCTTCAACGTTGCACGTAACGCTGCTTTACTTGCTGGTCTGCCGATTGAGATTGGTGCGGTAACGGTGAACCGTTTATGTGGCTCATCTATGCAAGCTCTGCATGATGCAACCCGCTCTATCATGGTTGGTGATGCTGAAATCTGCCTGATCGGTGGTGTCGAACATATGGGTCACGTACCAATGAACCATGGTGTTGATTTTCACCCTGGCATGTCTAAACACGTAGCAAAAGCGGCAGGTATGATGGGCCTAACCGCTGAGATGCTAGGCAAAATGCACGGTATTAGCCGTGAAGACCAAGATGCCTTCGCCGCTCGTTCACATGCTAGAGCACAAGCAGCAACAGTAGAAGGTCGTTTCAAGAACGAAATCCTACCAACCGAAGCTCACGCAGCAGACGGTTCACTGTTCACTCTGGATTACGATGAAGTTATTCGCCCAGAAACAACAGTTGAAGGTCTATCTCAGCTGCGTCCTGTATTCGACCCAGCAAACGGAACGGTAACAGCAGGTACTTCATCAGCATTGTCTGATGGTGCATCGGCAATGCTGATCATGAGCGAAGAGAAAGCTAACGCACTTGGCCTGAAGATTCGCGCTCGCGTGAAGTCGATGGCTATCGCTGGCTGCGATCCTTCAATCATGGGTTACGGTCCAGTACCTGCGACTCAAAAAGCGTTAAAACGTGCAGGTCTGAACATTGAAGACATGGGCGTTATTGAGCTCAACGAAGCGTTCGCTGCTCAATCTCTGCCATGTGCTAAAGATCTCGGTCTATTGGATGTAGTTGACGAGAAAGTTAACCTTAACGGCGGTGCGATTGCACTCGGTCACCCACTGGGTTGTTCTGGTTCTCGTATCTCGACGACGCTAATCAACCTGATGGAAGCGCAAGACGTGAAATACGGCTTGGCGACCATGTGTATTGGTTTAGGCCAAGGTATTGCAACGGTATTTGAACGCCCATAGCGATCACTGGTTGTAATACTTGTAGGGTAATCTTTTGTGCAGCTATATTTATATAGCTGCACTTTTTATTACTTGGCATCCAACAATGCATCGATTGCGTTCAGCGAACTCAGCGAGAGAAAAACCAACACTGATATCTATGCACAAAACGCATAGATTCAATGTTGATGTTTCATTATTTTTTCTCGGATGATTCAACTAAAGTTACTTCAGTTTCCTAATATTCCTCCTACGGAGCAGATCATGTTTAAAGCACTTGTACTAAACCAAGAAGACAAAAAAACTATCGCATCAGTTTCTCAAATTGATGAGTCTCAATTACCAGAAGGTAACGTGAAAGTTGATGTGAGCTACTCTTCTTTGAACTACAAAGATGGTTTGGCGATAACAGGTAAAGGGCGCATTGTTCGCAACTTCCCTATGGTTCCTGGTATCGACCTTTCTGGCGTGGTTTCACAATCTGATGACCCGCGCTACAAAGCAGGCGACGAAGTTGTTCTGACGGGTTGGGGTGTTGGTGAAGGCCACTGGGGCGGTATGGCTGAGAAAGCGAGCCTAAATGGTGACTGGTTAGTACCAATGCCTGCAGGTCTTGACGCCAAGAAAGTCATGGCGATTGGTACAGCTGGCTTCACCGCTATGCTTTGTGTGCAAGCTATCGTAGATGCAGGCATCAAACCAGAAGACGGTGAAATCCTAGTAACGGGTGCTAGTGGCGGCGTAGGCAGCGTGTCTATTACGCTACTAAACCAACTAGGCTACAAAGTAGCAGCGGTTACTGGCCGAGCTTCAGAAAATGGCGAGCTTCTAAAATCACTAGGTGCAACACGCATTGTAGAGCGTGCTGAATTAGAAGAACCAGCGAAACCACTTGAGAAACAACTGTGGGCTGGTGCTATCGATACAGTAGGTAGCAAGGTACTTGCTAAAGTATTGGCGCAAATTGATTACAACGGCGCGGTTGCAATGTGTGGCCTAGCCGGCGGCTTTGACTTACCAACTACGGTAATGCCATTCATTCTACGTAACGTTCGTCTACAAGGTGTGGATTCAGTAATGTGCCCTCGTGAAAAACGTATTAAAGCGTGGGAACAACTGGCTGAATTACTACCTGAGTCTTTCTACGGCCAAGCGACTAAAGAAGTGTCTTTAGATGGCGCAATTCAAGCTGCGGAAGACATCACTAACGGTCAAATCACTGGTCGCGTAGTTATTAAACTGTAATTGAAAATTAAACTTCCGTAACCCAGAATAACAAAGGGCTGATAGTAATCAGCCCTTTTGCGTTTTTGTCATTTGGATCGAGTAAACTAAAGCGAGATCTCAGTTAACCCAAACCTACATCCGCAATACGCTTCTGAATCAGCTCACCACATTCTTCTTTTACTACTCTTCTTAACCATTGTTGCGAGGCAGAAGAATCGCAACGCGAGTGCCAGATCAGTGAGTAATCAAACGGCATAAATTCAAATGGTAATGGCTTAACAACCAAGTCATAACGCTCCGCCACCAAATAAGCCAAATCAGCAGGCACAGTAATCACCAACGGCATTCTATCGACAATCGCCAATGCCGCTTCAAGGTGATAAGCACGCAACACCATTTTACGAGGCTGTTGATTGGCTAACGCGTTGTCTAATAAAGCCTTAACACCATCACTGATCGCAATCATCGCGTGCGGGAGTGATACATAGTCTTCAAGGCTTAAAGGCTTATCGGCTAATGGGTGATTCTTAGATAACAGACACGACACACCGACCGGCCCCAATACCTCTTGATGAAGTGGTGCAATGCTGCCACTCGGGCGACAAATCGCCATATCGACACGTTCGGTGCTGAGCTGTTTAAACAAATGCTCATGCTGCAATGGTGCAAACTCCAAAGAGATGTTCGGCGCTTGCTCATAAATCTTCGGCAGAGCATAAGGCAAGATAGTTTGCATCGCGTAGTCAGTGGTCGCAATTAAAAAACGCTCACTGCAATAGTAAGGATCGAAATCACTCGGACTAAGCAACTGACGGAATGATTCTAAAGGCTGATCAATGCGCTGGCTGATCTCGAGAGCTTTCTTAGTGGGAATAAGGTGCTGACCTTGGCGTGTAAACAGGGGATCATTGAGTAGTTCTCTTAAGCGGCCTAATACTCGGCTGGTTGCCGACTGGCTTAGGTTAAGACGAAGCGCAGCTTGACTAACACTGCCCTCTTCAATCAATACCTTTAAGGCGACCAGTAAATTCAGGTCTCTACGATAGATGTCTTCTAATTCCACGCCACTTACCTAGCTGTATACAATTATCATTGGTCACTAAGTTGTTTATAGCATGCTTTAGATAAAAAAAATCCCGCAATTACGCGGGGAAGCCCAAGAAAATCTGGGGATAGTGTCGGAATGTTGTCGTATTGGAATTTGCTTGCTGTATTCAGGTTAGTGCTCTTGCTCCTCGGCTATGCCTTGCCAACGGCGCATCTCTACCCAAATACCAATAATCGTTGCTACTATGCCAAAAATTGGCATTAGAGAGGTCTCTGTCGATGAGCGTAGTACTAACGCACAAAAAGAAATAAAACAGAGAACTGAATAAATTGTTAATCTATCTAATCCTGTCAACATCGCCACTCCTTAGCTAGTTGCCTTTGATTTGAGTTGTTATCAACTTGTTAATTAAGTTATAGGAAATGGTTCCATTTGCCAAGCACTTATTGCATATTTTTTCTGCAGACGTATTATTCACTCGTTAGATAGATATAGAGATACAAACCATGACATTCAAACCTGAACTGGCAACCCACACTTTAGAAGCTGAAGGCCTGCGTTGCCCAGAGCCAGTAATGATGGTCAGGAAGACAATTAGAAACATGCAGGATGGCGATGTGTTACTGGTAAAAGCTGACGATCCTTCGACAACTCGTGATATTCCGAGCTTTTGTCGATTCATGGATCACCAGTTGGTAGGCCAAGCGACAGAAACGTTGCCTTACCAGTATTTGATCAGAAAGGGATTGGAGGCGTAACGCCCCACCGACTATCAAGTATCAAAAAAGCCGCTCGTACCTTATGTTCTTAAACAGAACTCAGAGTACGAGCGGCTTTTTGTTTATTCGCTTCTAGACTTGTTTTGCAGATGCTCAAGCTGATGCTGAATTTCTCGGATATCTTTTCGCATAGGAATAATATGCGCAACCCGAATCCAAGCTTCTACCGCAAGCCCGGTCATGATCATCGAACCAGCCACCATTGGTAGCCACATGTCCGTCAACACCATGCCTAGTAGTGTAAGTGCAAGACCAAAGGTAAATAGATAACTTTGGCTTTGTGGAGTAATACCCATATAACGCGTCAACATAATCATGCCCTCGTGTTCTTAACTCACAAGATTAAAATATCATGACAAGTATGACAGTTATATGTCCATTCGCTCGATAAACCCCACAATACTGTAAGAGTATGACCTACAACACATTACTCTACTGATTGAGTATAATAAGACTCAATACTACCGCTTAATAGAACGCTGCTGCGATAGCCAAACCCACGAACAACAAGGCTGTGATCTTGCGAATCAGGTCAAGTGGCATCTTATCTGCCGATAGCTTACCAATGATCACCACAGGCACATTCGCCAGCAACATACCAATGGTAGTACCGAGAATGACCCACGTTAATGCATCCGAATATTGAGCCCCTAGAATCGATGTCGCAATCTGAGTCTTATCACCGATCTCAGCAATGAAGAAAGCGATAAAACTGGCGACAAACGGCCCTCGGTTCGAGATCTGTTCATCGTCATCTAATTTATCCGGAATCAGAATCCAGCCTGCCATCGCAATGAAACTGACCACCAGCACCCACTTAAGTACTTCAGGAGATAAATAATCAGCGACCACAACACCTAGCCACGCAGCAAGGGCATGGTTGGCAATGGTGGCAAAGAAAATAGCCGCAATAATAGGTAGCGGTTTTCGATATCGGCTGGCTAATAAAAGGGATAGCAACTGAGTCTTATCACCGATCTCGGCTAAGGCGACAGTTGTAATTGAAATTGCTAAAACGCTCACGACATGCTCATTTGGGATGAGGATTATTATATTTAACCAAAGACAAACCTCGCGCCCCATCCCGGTTCACGATGCTTGTCTAAGGTCTTGCTAAGCGCCACCAAGGTGGTGGTTGCCTCGAACGCCATGATGATTTTGCATCAATTATGTTGACGAACGAACTCATTCAATAGGATATGAATAAGTAAGCTACTCCCCAAAGACCGCGAGATTTTAATCACCCGCGCTTTCAAACACAAGTGTCAAAGTTATCAAAATATCTACTTGTACCGAAAAACAAACATTAAAGGCAAAAAAATCCACTAAACGACATTTTAGACCACTAATTAAACAAGATTACCCCTACTCGCTTTACCAATATCTCGGTATACTCAGAGGTTATTTTTATCATTCATTTAAAAGAATCGCGCGAACCTGACTATGCAAAAATACGATATCAAAACCTTCCAGGGAATGATCCTCGCGCTGCAGGATTACTGGGCACAAAACGGTTGTACCATTGTTCAACCACTAGATATGGAAGTAGGTGCTGGCACCTCTCACCCAATGACATGTCTACGTGCACTTGGCCCAGAGCCAATGTCTACGGCATACGTTCAACCTTCTCGTCGTCCGACTGATGGTCGTTACGGTGAAAACCCGAACCGCCTGCAGCACTACTATCAATTCCAAGTAGCTCTAAAACCTTCTCCAGATAACATCCAGGAGTTGTACTTAGGCTCGCTTGAAGTTCTTGGTGTCGACCCACTTGTTCACGATATTCGCTTCGTAGAAGACAACTGGGAAAACCCAACGTTAGGCGCATGGGGTCTTGGTTGGGAAGTATGGCTAAACGGTATGGAAGTGACTCAATTCACTTACTTCCAACAAGTTGGCGGTCTTGAGTGTAAGCCTGTAACGGGCGAGATCACTTACGGTATCGAGCGTCTAGCAATGTACATCCAAGAAGTAGACTCTGTTTACGACCTTGTATGGAACGTAGCACCAGACGGTTCTAACGTGACTTACGGTGATATCTTCCACCAAAATGAAGTTGAGCAATCAACATACAACTTCGAGCACGCAGACGTAGATTTCCTATTCACTTTCTTCGACCAGTGCGAAAAAGAGTGTAAAGAGCTACTTGAGCTTGAGAAGCCACTGCCGCTTCCAGCTTACGAGCGCATTCTAAAAGCAGGTCACGCATTCAACATTCTTGATGCGCGCAAAGCTATCTCTGTAACAGAGCGTCAACGTTACATCCTTCGTATCCGCAACCTGACTAAAGCTGTTGCAGAAGCGTACTACGCGTCACGTGAAGCGCTTGGCTTCCCAATGTGCCGATCTGTAGAAGAAAAGGAAGGTAAATAATCATGGCGAAGAATTTTCTAATTGAACTGGGTACGGAAGAGCTTCCACCAACAGCACTTCGTTCTCTAGCAGAAGCCTTTGCTTCTAACTTTGAAGCGGGTCTTAAAACGGCTGAGCTTTCTCACGAAGGCATCAAGTGGTACGCAGCACCTCGTCGTCTAGCACTTAAAGTGACGGCACTGGCTGAAGGCCAAGCAGACAAAGTCGTTGAGAAGCGCGGTCCTGCAATTTCTGTCGCATTCGATGCGGAAGGCAACGCGACTAAAGCTGCACAAGGTTGGGCTCGTGGTAACGGTATTACTGTTGAGCAAGCTGACCGCCTGAAAACAGACAAAGGCGAGTGGCTTCTTTTCAAACAAGAAGTGGCTGGCAAACCTGTTCAAGAATTGGTGATGGACATCGCTGCGAAAGCTCTCGCTGGCCTACCAATTCCTAAAGCAATGCGCTGGGGTAACTCAGACATTCAATTTATCCGTCCAGTGAAAACACTGACAGTACTACTAGGTGATGAGCTTGTTGAAGGCAAAATCCTAGGCGTAGCTTCTGCTCGTACTATCCGTGGCCACCGTTTCATGGGCGAACAAGAGTTCACAATCGACTCTGCTGACCAATACCCTGCGATCTTAGAAGAGCGCGGTAAAGTAATGGCAGATTACGATGCGCGTAAAGCGATCATTCTTGCTGATGCTAAAAAAGCAGCAGACGCGGTTGGCGGTATTGCAGACCTAGAAGATGACCTTGTTGAAGAAGTTACCTCTTTGGTTGAATGGCCAGTGGTACTTACTGCTAAGTTTGAGCAGGAGTTCCTAAAAGTACCTTCTGAAGCTTTGGTTTACACCATGAAAGGCGACCAGAAGTACTTCCCAGTGTATGACGCTGATAAGAACCTTCTGCCAAACTTCATCTTCGTTTCGAACATCGAGTCTAAAGAGCCTCGTCACGTAATCGAAGGTAACGAGAAGGTTGTACGTCCACGTCTTGCTGATGCTGAGTTCTTCTTCAACACAGACCGTAAGCGCCCGCTGATCGACCGTCTTGCTGAACTAGACCAAGCTATCTTCCAGAAGCAACTGGGCACGATCAAAGACAAGACAGACCGCATCACAGAACTTGCTGGCTACATTGCTGAGCAAATCGATGCTGACGTTGAAAAGTCTAAGCGTGCAGGTCTACTGGCTAAGTGTGACCTAATGACATCTATGGTATTCGAGTTTACGGATACTCAAGGTGTGATGGGCATGCACTACGCGACTCACGATGGTGAAGACGAGCAAGTAGCACTAGCACTTTACGAGCAGTACATGCCTCGTTTCGCGGGTGACACACTGCCAAGCACTGGTATTTCATCAGCAGTAGCAATGGCAGACAAGCTAGACACTATCGTAGGTATCTTCGGTATTGGCCAAGCTCCAAAAGGTTCTGACCCATTCGCTCTACGTCGTGCATCACTAGGTGTGCTACGTATCATCGTTGAAAACGGCTACAACCTAGACCTAACCGATCTAATCGGTAAAGCGAAAGAGCTACTAGGCGACAAGCTAACTAACGACAATGTTGAAGCTGACGTTATCGACTTTATGCTAGGTCGTTTCCGCGCATGGTACCAAGATGCTGGTTTCAGCGTTGATATCATCCAAGCGGTACTAGCACGTCGTCCAACTAAGCCAGCAGACTTTGACCAACGTGTTAAAGCGGTTTCTCACTTCCGTGAACTGGAAGCAGCAGAAGCACTAGCAGCAGCGAACAAACGTGTAGGTAACATCCTTGCGAAATTCGATGGCGAACTACCAGCAGAAATCGACCTAACTCTTCTTCAAGAAGACGCAGAGAAAGCACTGGCTGAGAACGTTGAAGTAATGACGGAAGCACTAGAACCAGCATTCGCAACAGGCAACTACCAAGAAGCCCTAAGCAAGCTTGCTGATCTACGTGAACCGGTTGATGCATTCTTCGATAACGTAATGGTTATGGCTGATGACGAAGCGCTTAAGAAAAACCGTCTAACGCTACTGAACAACCTACGTAACCTGTTCCTACAGATTGCTGATATTTCTTTACTACAGAAGTAAAACCAATTTGGAATAAATATTAAGGGGGAAGCTTTGGCTTCTCCCTTTTTTTTATCCAAAGCTAGTGTAAGCTCTATCTGGTTGAATATTATTGTAGATAGGGATATTACATGCTGGTTGTTTTGGTTGAAGATAATGAAATATTGAATCACCACCTATCTTCTCAGCTCAGTGAGCAAGGACATACTGTCCATGCAGATAGAACAGCTTCTGCGTGTTTACAAACGATTCAAAAACAGTCCAATACAGATGTGATGATCATTGACCTTGGCCTCCCTGACTTTGATGGTATTATGCTGATCAAGCAAATACGTCGTAAAGAAATTGCAGTCCCAATATTAATCTTAACCGCACGTGGCAACTGGCAAGATAAAGTAGAAGGGCTTAACTCCGGGGCTGATGATTACCTTACCAAGCCCTTCCAATTTGAAGAGCTACACGCTCGCCTTGAGGCGCTTGTTCGTCGCAATCAAGGGTTTTCCGCTTCCCAAATCAAAGCGCAATCGCTCACCTTAGACACTCAAGCCAAACGTATCAGTTACGATGATGCCCTGATTGAACTTACAGCCTTAGAATTTCAAATATTCGAGTACTTAATTCGCCATTGCTTACAAATCGTATCTAAGCAACAAATCGCAGATTCCCTTTATGCGCAGGGTGAAAATGTTCAGCTAAACAATATTGAGGTTATCGTTTCACGCTTACGTAAAAAGTTAACGCAATACACTCAAGCTAAGCTGATCAGCACCATTCGCGGGCAAGGTTATCGCTTTGAACTAGAAGCTAAGTAGTATGAAAAGACTGTACAAAACCCAATTTAGGCGTCGAACGTTCGCCGTTGCTGCTTCCATTATGATTTCAATGGTACTCACTAGTGCCTGGTTCTACTACAACAGTCAAAAACACCAACTTTTTGAGTACTACTCGAAAAATACCCTTCGAGAATTGCCTGCTGTAATCAATGAACTGCTGTCTTCTGGGGAAATACCGCCATTGACGGAGTGGGATAGGTTCTATGCGAAAGAGTCTCCCAACACTAGCGTCACTCTATGTGATCACAACAATCAACAAGTATGGACATCAGTAAATATTGAAAGACGAGCTAAGCTGCTATCAGAGATAGGCGTCAGCCAATCTCAAGTTAGCGAGCTCTGTCGTGATCTAAATTTCCCCATAGATACTATTCGTTTGGTTGAAAGACCGAATGGCGCCGCTTTTATTGTCCACACAATTCTCTGGAAAGGTTTCCAGGAAAAGAAAGATGGCAGAGTTATCTTTACCCAAAGGGTCGAAGAGAAAATAGAACCCATACATCAGTTAAAATACACCGCGGTTGGAGTGTTAGTGGTTGCGCTTGCTTTGATCAGTGCTCTACTTTTGGTTTTTTATCGTATTAGTTTTGCGCCGTTTACTCGACTAGAGAATGAACTGAATGACATAAAGCAGGGTAAACAAAACCAATTAGCCCAGTCATACCCTGAAGATTTACATAGCGTCACCAGTGCATTGAACGAATTGCTATACCAACAAAAAGAAAATCAGGAGCGTTATAAGCGTTCTCTCAATGATCTCGCCCATAGTTTGAAGACTCGCGTGACAGTTTCTCAAGCATTACTTGATGAAGACTCATCCAAAACAAAGAATGACCAAATCAACCAACAACTGTTAGAAATGGATAGCTTAATTCAGGCACAACTCAAAAGGGCTTCGCTAGGCGTTAAAGGTATAACGACTTCATCGACACCGATAAAACCAATCCTCGACAGCCTAGTAGGCATGTTTACGAAAATCCATGCCGACAAAAAGATCCAATTCATCACTCAGTTTGACGACCAACAGACCGTGCCTCTTAATAAAGATGATCTTATGGAAGTGCTCGGTAACCTATTAGAAAATACTTATCGGTTCGCACAAACCTCTATCGAATTCAAAGCCACTCAAAGCGAACAGCAGATCCTGATTGAGATCTATAATGATGGGCCAGTAATAGATAACTCGATCAGCCAAACCTTATTTCAACGTGGCGTAAGAGCCGATCAGAAGACCCATGGTACAGGATTAGGTTTGGCGCTATGTGATGAGATACTCCATAGCTACAAAGGGACAATCTGGTTCGAGCAATCAGATAACCCATCCGTGGGTGTCGTTTTAAAAATACTGCTCCCAACAAGTTAAATTTGTAGGGCAGGGTTAAGAGTGAATATCAACCCTGCGATTGTTATGGCGACCGGATTCAGTCTCGTTACTCTGCACTGGGTTCGCCTCACCTTGTGAACTCACTGTCAGGTCTTCAATATTTACGCCTTGCTCTTTCAAATACCCAACAACAGCATTCGAGCGCTGCAAGCCTAAGCTTAAGTTGTAACTATCACTACCTTTTGAGTCGGTATTCCCCGTGACGATAAATTCGGGAGTTTGATGTTCAAGTTTAGCTATAAGGTTTAACAATAAATAACGAGATTTTTGATTCAGTTCATCGTCATCGAAATCAAAAGTCACGCGAGCCAACACCTCACGAGCCAACTTACCTTCTACAAATTTAGTTCGACTCAGTAAGTATTGTGCGCAATCAGCACTTTCTGATACTTGAGTTAACTTATCTTGAATCAGATTTTTAATCGCTTGATTAGCTGTGCTTGCGTTCACTTGCATGAACGGGCCTTGGTGATACATCACTTTCTTCCCCTGACCGATCGTTACCGTCTTCTCAAGTTCAGAGTCGCCCATATGGCAGTAATGATAAAGTAGTTCGTTGGTATCTGGTTTTAAAGGGGCTGCCAGTATAGAAAACGACAGAGTGAATAAAGACATAATAGATATAATAGATATAAGCGTTTTCATTTTTGCTCTCTTAATAATATTCAGTTAATAAAAAGGATGTCACATACCTCTATTGCGCCAAGTGACCCACTTCTTCCGTAATTAATCCCAAAATTTTATTGAGAATGTCTTCCTTGTTTTCAGCCTTATAAACATTATCTCGGCCAACGCAATTACGCAGACCCACGTTTTTATTAAGTTCATAATCGAAACCAATCACAGCCATGCGCGCGTTCATTCGTTCACCATCAGGTGTCATCATTCCTTGGCTTACCCCGCCAATTACCTCTATGTCATCATGCGTATTATCTGCCGAAACTTTGCCGCCGTTGACCATATTGAGAATGTTGCTACACATACCTTTCGACACAAGCTTATTGGTTTGCCCTGCGTAGTGATTCCAATCTTCCCCATCAGACAGAATAATGATCAGCTGCTTTTGGTTCTTCGACATTGAAGTCACAATTTGCCCTGCACGAATAATGCCTTGCAGTGAAGCAGTGCCTCCCCCAGCTTTGAATTTCTTGACCTTTTTAGTGAAGGATGAAAAATCGGAGGTAAAATAGAGGTCGTAGAACCGTGCATCATCATCGCCATTAGGCACACGCGAGGCTTCTCCTTTAACGATAAATTGTTGAGCTATCGTTTTGTTAAAATTCACCGTATCGTCTTTATCGTATTCACCTTCTCTTGAAACTACCCGCTGATCGCGAACTACTAAGTTATCATTCTTATCTTTATTGATGGTTCGGCGATTAAAACCGGTAAGTGCAACCCGATGAGGGTGCTCTGGATATAGATCGTTATACGCGCCGAGTTCATCAGCCACATCTTCAATAATGTCTTTCAGATCATTTAGCTTAGAATGCCGACCACCACTCCACGAGTCATTCATAGATTCTGAAAAATCGACGATAAAAGTAATGTCTATCGGCTGGCTTTGATAGCGTCGTGCTTTCGATGATCCCGTCACATTGAAGCTATCACCAAAGCCAGAAATCACATCGTTACCAGGAAACCAGGACTTGTGCAGTGTTTGACCCGCAACACGATATTCAAAGTAGCGTGCTTCGCCTCTTTCCGTAGCAGCAATACATTCAGGTATTTCATCACACCCTAGCTTCTTAACTTCAATATCTAGGATCGAGTCCATGTCATATAGATAATGCTGAATATAGCGCTCCGCCAATTGGTGGTCTTGCTCATCTTTTGCTGATACCGCTAGAACAGCCGCTTCTGAAGCTTCCTCTAATCGAGCTTTGGTTTGTAATGCGCGGGCACCATCAGAACCAAGCATAAACACTCCAAACAAAGCTGGGATCATAATGGCAAACAGCATAGCTGCATGGCCAGACTGCTTACGCATAGCGTGTTTCATAACCTTTCTCTTCGCTCTACCTGCCGATCACGACAGAATCAGACATCACGTGAGTAAACTCACGCCCCAAAATACCACCAATCCAATTATCCGATTCATAACAAACCGTCACTCGGTACAGGGGCATTTCTCGACCTCGGTTAGTCACTACCGTCATGGACTCTAATGAATCAATGGTTTGCTTTATTCTGCAGGCAACAACACCGCGTTTTTCACTGATCGCGGGGTTGGGTGTACCCACTTGTTTGAAGCTCAACTCTTCCACCAACAACCCATAGTGTTCCCGTTCAAAATGACCAAAGGTACGCAGTAAGGAATGCTGAGCAATGATATCGATATCATCGACTTCTTTAGTTGTAAGCTGATAATCAGTATCATAAAGTTGGGTTCTCTCTTTAAGTACATTGACCAGTGAATAAGAGAGTCGATCGAGTTTTCCTTTCAATGAAAGCTTGATGATCACGTCACCACTGAAAGCAATCAATAAGCTGAAAAATACAACGACCATGGCAAACTCAATACTAAAAACCCCCTGCTGCTTACTCTTCAAATTCCCATGCTTTAGGGTTCTAAATTTCAAATTTTGACCTTTCATATTCCTGCACAACAATCATCTCTCTGCTCATTAAATTCTGAGTCGTGAAGAAGTAGCTAAAGATAGGTGAAAAACGGTAGTTAATTCGATAAATGGCAAGCGCTGCGTTATCAGCATCACCACACTCTTTAAATTTTTGACTACCAGAAATACTGCATTGGTCTGTAATACTAGCTAACTCACTCAGGTTTTTAGAGTAGTGAATCGTGACTTGAAAATTGTCGCCATTAACAACCTGATTCCAGATACTGCCTTCTCGGTGCAAAACCTTATCTACCGTATCGAGATAATTTCCTGAGCCCTTTTTAGCTGTGCGAGCCACCTCTGAAACCGCCAAGTCGTTGATCGCCGAAATGTACGAGATATAGCTCATCTCAACCCACGCCATACACATCAACCAAAAAGCAAAAAAGCCCACCGCAAACTCTATGCTCGCGACACCCTTTTGCTTATATCGCATTACCCGCCTCCTCCGATAACGAAAGACCACTGACTGCCAGCGTTTGGCTCTCTAATGAATAAGGAGTGTGGTGGCGCAACGCCTGATAAATTTTTTGGATTTGGTGCTTGCTGTATCTTTCACTCAACACACTTTCGACAAACGGGTAGTGGCCCAACTTAGCCATACTCAACGTCAAGTTTGCCATCATCTGTTCGTTCATCTGACCGCGCTTATACAATGGTAATAAACGCTCCATAGCTGCTTGATAATGCTCTTGCGTAATATCGAGCACAGCCAAATTATTATTCACTGATACCGAGTCATAAAAATGCTCGCGCGCGCGTTCAAAATACCGACGAGATAGATCAAACTGATAGCTGTAACCATAAAACGTTCCCAGTAAATTCTCGGCTGCCGCATGTGTAGCATTTTCCACTAATACTTGTTTAGCACTACTGATCGCTGCTGGGTACTGACCTAATTCACCGTATGCTTTCGCTTGCATCAATAAACTGTTCACACTGGGTTGTGGTTTTTGAGTAACAGGGGCAATGTAAAACAGAGCCGACTCAGCATCGCCCATAGCTAAATATGTATTCGAGAGTTTTTCTCTCACTTCATCAGCGTCGTATTGCTGCAGCTGATTTTTATACAAACAGGTTAACTGAACGTAATTATGTGTTTTTTGATAGATAGCCTCTTTTGACTCATCTTTCTGCCAACTCGCTTGAGTTGAACTGCATGCCGCCAACATTAAAACTAACGTTAGCGCGATTATTTTCTTAAACATTAAGCATCATCCTCATTACCCCCGGAGCGGCAATTACGAATACAATTGGGATCAAGATAAACACGATCAGTGGAATCGACATCTTGGCAGCTAACTTCCCTATTTCTTCTTCCAGCTCTAGCATCTGCACTTCTCGAATATCGCCTGCCAACGTCGTTAACACGTTATAAATCGAGGATCCATGTTGAATGCTCTGCGTCAGCGTCATCACAAAACTACGAACTTCTGGTGATGGAACCTTGCGATACAACTCCTCTAAGGCATTTTCCATTCCGACCAAACGAGCCCGTTGGTTTGTCACCTCCAACAAGCTAGAAAGCTCTTTATCAAAGCTTTTCATTTCAATGGAGAGGTATTTCATTGATGCTTCGATTGTCATGCCGGTTTGGACGCAAATCGCCATTAGGTCAATCAGATACGGCATTTGACGAGAGATTCGACGTTGACGGTTTTTAGCCATCGAGCTCAAGACTAGGTCAGGCATCACAATAACCACCATAGCCCACCCCGCAGCTATCGCGATCCATGATTCAGACGAAACCTCAATAAACCAACACACGCCTGCAACAACCACTTGCCCGATAAACAACGCACTGTACTTCAGTGGCATAAACCATTGAGCCCACCGGATGTCACTCACGCCTGCATTAGCAAAGCGCACTGCAATATCACTTTCGGAGGTGACGAAAATAGTCGACATGGGCGTCAACCAACGATTCAGTTTTATTTCTGCCTCTTTTGACTGATCGGCCAATCGATGATGTTTCGCTAAGGCTGCTATACGGTGTTTTTTCTGAGTACACACGACTAACCAATAAAATATGAGCAACAAGCCAAATGCTACGCCGGCCCAGGCGAAAAATAGCCCAACGTTCGAGAAGTTTATTGAAGAAGCCATTACTTCACCTTTTTCATTAACGCCCAGATGATCAGCATGCCGATACTTTCACTGGTGATGAGGTAGTAAAGAATCGGTCTCCCTTCTGGGTGGTGCATTACGAACTCAAAATTTTCAGGACTAAGAAACTGCAAAATAAACAGAAAGAAGAATGGTGTTGCTCCTACAATTTTTGCGGAGATACGAGCCTCTGAAGTAAGAGCAAATTTTTTCCTTTCTACAGCTCTCGCTTCGAACATTTGTCGATTCAGACGTGACATCACCTCTTTTAATTGCCCCCCTCTTTGCATGTTAGCTCGTAAGGTAATGACAAAAAAATGAAACGACGGATACGGAAAGCGACGACAAGATTTACGAAACACATCATCAATCGGCTCTCCTAAATTGAGGCGCTCGCTCATCAGCTTAAACTCTTTACCTACCTCACCTTCAAGTTTCTTCCCTACATACCCAATGCCTCGCCCTATGCTTTCACCCGCACTAAGGGAACTTGCCAGCATGTTCAACGCATCAGGGAAGGTTTCTTCAAAGCGTTTTTTCTCTCGTTTCTGTAAATGGAGATAACCAAAAAACCAAGCGATAATGAGAGTCAAAGGCAAAATTTCAAACCAAGGTAAGCGCAGTGACATTTGATTAAGAGTGCCGATCGCAAGCAGTGCTACAACAGAAAAAATGACGACCTTACCTAATGCCATTTTTCCAAGTTGGCGCTGTAAGTTATCCCAACGTACACGAAGTTTCTGTTTGAAGTTACGATCAGAAAGACTGGCAAAATTAACCGCTTGTTGCGTAAAACTCAGATCGCTTTTCAGATTGCCTTTCGCTTGCTGTGATAAATACTCATCAACAGAAGGAGCTCTATTCGGCTTAAGCGCGACAATCATGAGTATTGCCCCACCCAAAATAATCAACCAATACATGTCTCACTCCTATTGATTGAGTGTCATAGACTCAATCACTTGAGTTAACTTCTGCTCAACACCAAAGAAACGGGCTTTTTCATAAAGCGCAGAACGAGCCATAACACCAGATGTCACATAACTACCTCGAATGCGACCATCAGGGCTGTGAGGTGAAGTTTGGAAAGAGAACAACTCTTCTAACACCACGTTACTTCCCTCAATACCGACCACTTCAGTGATATTCATGATCTTTCGAGAACCATCATGCAATCGGCTGACCTGAACGACTAAATCGACCGCGCTTACAATTGAGCGGCGGATCGCTTCTAAGGGCAAATTATTGGTCGCCATCATCACCATTGATTCGACACGAGCCAAAGCATCTCGTGGTGTATTGGCGTGCAGCGTAGACATTGAACCATCGTGCCCAGTATTCATGGCTTGCAGCATTTCAAACGCTTCACCACCACGGCATTCACCCACAATAATTCGGTCTGGGCGCATTCGCAGTGAATTAATCACTAAATCTCGAGCGGTAATAGCCCCCGTCCCTTCAATGCCCTCATGACGAGTTTCCATTCGAACAACATGTGACTGCTGAAGCCTTAACTCAGCGGTATCTTCAATAGTGACGGTTCGTTCACCCTCTGATATATGCTGTGATAAAGCATTAAGTAACGTTGTTTTTCCCGATCCCGTACCACCAGATACAAGAATATTGAGTCGGCAACGTGCAGCTAATTGAAGTAAACCTGCCATCTCGGAAGTAAGAGACCCAAATTCAACTAATTCTTCAAAACCAATACTTTGCTTTTGGAACTTACGAATCGAGATTGACGTCCCTTCCAATGTGATAGGAGGAATGACAATATTCACGCGGCTACCATCATCTAACCGGGCATCACAAGTAGGAGAAGACTCATCGACCCTGCGCCCAACCCGACTAGCGATGCGCTTAGCAATATCAAGCAACTGCTTCTCATCGATAAATAGAACAGGTGCTTTCTCGACTAAGCCATGACGCTCAATATAAACCTGTTGTGGGCCATTGATCATGATGTCGGTGATCGAGTCATCATCCATCAACACCTGCAAAGGCCCGAGGCCAACTAACTCATGTACCATGCTGGTGACATATTCTGATTTTGCCAGTGATGAAATAGATAACTGATCTCGACTCACTAGCATATCAACTGCGCTAGCTAACTGAGCTTCTAACTCTAGACGCGGTAAGCTTTCAATAACACTGGCATCAAGTGCATCAAATATCTGCTTACGCAGTTGTAAATAAATGCGCTGTGCATGTTCCATATCGTCCCCTTACCGTTTTAACCACTGGAAGAATGAAAATGCTGTTTTTTCCGCAACTTTCTCTCCCATCAATAAGGCAACTAACGTTTGCAGTCCGTATTTCATTTCAGAACGTGATTCACTAAGCAACTCACCTTGAAGTAGGTATTGATTAGCTTTGAAATCAAACACTAAATTCGCGTCTGCCTCTCGACCAAAATACTTAACTACATCCGCCTCACTAATTGACGCTGCGTTATGTGGCCGAGAGCGGTTCATTACCGTCAGTACGACAAGGTTGGGATAATGCACGTCGATTTCAGAACGAATTCGATTCAGCTCTCTTAATGACGATACTGTTGCATCAAATACCAAGACTAAAGCATCTAGTTTCCCCACCGCTTGTCTAAACTCTTCATTGGTTGTCGCAGTGTGAGAATAGTCTTCCACGACAAAAGCATGACTTGAAATCATCTGCTTCTTTAAAGACTGGGTGTATTGGAATAACTCATCACGGCCAAACTCATCTGATTCCACCGCAAGAAGTGACAAATTTTTTTCAATATTTTGTACCAAGCTTGTCGCGATATCATTATCCACTCCTGTAGTAAGGGTGCCTTTTTGAACACTGCGCTTAGTAAACTTCTTAAGCCCTAACATCACGTCAATATTGCTGCCAGTGTAGGTATAGTCGACTAGCAAAGTACTCGCATTTTGATGCTTGGCCAAACGGCGAGATATCTCACACGCGACTAGTGAAGTACCGACCCCACCTTTCACGCCCATGACTGCTATTTGCTTGGCTTTACGATTTGTACTCACGCCTTGTTGTGCTGCGTGGTTACGGGAAACGTTGTGATAAAAATCGATCGTTTCCGCTTCACCCGCTGGCCAAAACAAGTAATAGAAACCCAACTTTCTTAAGGCTCGAATGATGGATATGGTATCTTCACTGCCAATAATGATCACTGACACATGAGGAGGTAAGGTATGAGTCAATAACTGAGCATCAGCGACAATATCTTGGCTTTGATTTAATTCAACAAATACCACTTCAACATCTGGGTATTGCTCTAATCTAGTCACATTTGTGTCTTGGCTGGCGAACGAGCTAGGCTCAATCAACCCTTCAAATCTGAACGATTTTTGGATGAAGTCGCGGCATATCTCGGTTTGGAAAAGCATCGCACAACGATTCTGTTTCTCCGATTTTTTAGGTTCCGCACTGTTTAGTTTATTCACTAAATCAAACATCTGAAATTCTCTAACAGTTAGTAATTAGATTGCTTTGTGCGGGTTGACCATTGACTGCCAACGGCTCGTGTCCACATTGCACCCTAAGCTTCCATTCCCATACTCGCCGACCCGTTCCTGGCGGCAAATTTCTAGTTTGGTCTTATATGTTGTGACTGAAATACTTAAGTCAAAGCGACTCTCTAGTGGTAACGGATCTGATGTGTTTGAGTTATGCTCATTTGAGCTATAACCTATTTGACTGTATTCAATCTGACTCGACATCACACCAGCTTGGATTAACTGGCTCACAACCTCTTTATAAAGCGCCTGATTCCCGCTCCCTTTGGTGCGTATTTTCCATTGCGCCTCCTTTACATTTTTAGGGTAACCCAAGATAAACTCACTCACTTTTCTGGTCACCAACTGGGGTTGGTCAGAGCGAAGTTTAAGCTGATAAGTCACAGGAAAAACTTCAACTTCCGTTCCGCGAGGCTCCGATATACGGTCAACACACCCTGTAATAATGACGGCGGTAAACAAAGTAACCATCAATGATTTCATTGGCTAAACCCTCCAGCAGACAAAACTTCATCAGCCCACTTTTGTTGTGATTGTTCATAGCCACTACCTAGTCCAAAAAAGCGCTTGAGCGTGCTAGTCTTTTTCATCGTCGGTAATTGGATCTGCTCCGCTTTGACTGGTTGAACTAAATTAACGGTCGCTACAATGACTAACTCAGTTTTACTACGTTCGGTTCCTGTATGGCGAAACAAAGCACCGATAATAGGTATATCACCAATGTAGGGAATTCGAGTCAGTGACTCTTTCTCTTCACTGTTAAGCAACCCACCAAGAACGAAGCTTTGTCCATCCCCCAGTTCCACGGTTGTCTGGGCGCGTCGTGTTCTTAATGCTGGTAAATCAAAGTTGTCACTGCTGTAACTACCATCTAGGGAGCTAACCTCTGGTGTCAGTGCTAGCTTAATTTTGTCATCTCGAAGCACCTTAGCCAGTAATTCCAGTCGCACACCGAATTCCTTATATTCAACGTTGGTTGCACCATCTATAACCGTCACAACGGGCAATTCTCCACCCACTAAGAAACTCGCTTTCTCACCTGAAATCACCGACAAATTAGGTTCAGCTAGAACTTGACCAACGCTATCGGTACCTAAAGCTGAAATAACAGAGACAATATCGCTAGCACTAAAATGAGTAAGTTGATCCACAAAGATGCCGGGCGTACCATTGCTGCCCATCTTGATGCCGAAGTCTTGCATAAAAGAGTGCGATACCTCTGCAATGGTCAACTTAACGTTCACCTGCTTAGTCGCTGATATTTCGATATTATTCACGACGCCTGCGTAATTAAGTTGAGTCATAAAACCCACATCAATGTCGTCACTCTCTTCATCACTCATTTGAAAAGAGGTTGAGTTCGCTGTTTTCCCCAAAAGCTCACCCACCAACTGGTGAATGTTATCCTTTTCCTGTTCATTAGCGACGACACCACTCAGAACAACGTTCTCACCGATGCCTGCTACAAACACTTCCGCATCGGGAAATAACACATCAATTTGTTGCTCTATTTCGCGATAACTTTTATTCACCAACAATAAGCGGTTAAATAATTCACGCCCTTTCGCATCAAATGCGATAAACGAGGCAGATCCGATATTCTTCCCAAACACCACGACCTTATTACTATCAATCACTTGGTAATCTGCAATATTCTTCCCTGAGATAAAAACAGAAGCGATTTCCCCTCGAATCGAAAAGGTTTTAGCTTCTCCCTGAGCTAAATTAGTCGAGCCTTGAGCCAAAACCTCGAATGGAAGCAGCAGAACCAATACTAAAGTCAACATTGTTGTTTTCATGGTTAACGCCCTACTCAAAACGGTATTCACGAATTCCACCAGTGCCGCCACTGCTTGGAATGATGTCTGAAGAATCAGCTTCTAGATCATCAGAAAATTCCTTACCCAATGACTTGTGCACGGCCACTTCTGCAATCCGCTGTGCCACCGTGAGTTGTGCCAGTTGTTGATTCGTCACTTGTAAGATCAATGTCACCTGAGTCTCTTTTTCCAACGTTAACGTGCTCACTGCTTTTTCTGACGTCACCATGTCCAAAACCGGTATTTGGGCCAGTAATGGCACCATAGTGAGATGTTGAATATCTGACACCGTATCCTCACTTGATAAGTTCTGATCCGGCGTTGAAAGAACAGATATATCGACTAAATCTCCGACTGCGATGGTGCCACCTAGTACATCTCTTCCCGGTACCGTAACGTTATAAGGCACAAATCCAGGGCGGATCACCGCCTGTAAGTACTGACTGTCTCCGGGAGATGTCAACATATTCAAGTCCACCAGCTCATATGCGGCAATGTCATGCACTGCGAATTGAGGAGCATTCCAATCTAACTCAATGTTTCGATCGATTCCCAATAGCGCTGCACGAGCTTCAGGCAAGTACTCTATAACGAAGTCGCTACGCTTCAGCTGCTGACCTTTCACTGCCGGGTGAGTTAATTTCCATACCTTAAAAGTCACTTCTATAATTGGTTCTTCAGGCTGAACGGGGAAAGTATCCATCGGTACATTCACCACACCATAGAGGCCTATAGATATAGCGAGAAACGCTAAGCCAAGAATGATTTTGGAGTTCATGATTCACCTATAACGATGCAGCTATACCTAGTAGGCTTCCTAGACAAATAGGTACCCCATAAGGAACGCCTCTATTTATCCACTCAGAATTACCAGTTGTTTTTCCTAATACCCACTGAGTAATCGCTAGGGTTCCACCTGCAAATAAAATCACATTAACCGCCAACAACATCATATTGGGCGATACCATTAAACTGAATGCAGCCAATAATTTACTGTCTCCAGCAGCTATAACATTGAAATAAAATAAAACTGCGCCGACGGCTAACACTATGAAAAAATTATAAAACTGCTCAAACTTTTCGGTTTGACAGATATAAAAAACACCCATGAGAGCAACAGCTACCACCACTCCATTAGGTATTATTCGGTATCGGATATCTTGATAACTGACGATTGCAGCCATGGTGGCTAAGGGAATTAACCACCACAGTTTATGAGGCATTAATTAACCTACACTTGGCGACGAATTAGCGGCTTCAATATTATTAGTGATGGTTGTGATAGCACCTTCTAAAGCTTCACGAAGAGAGTCGTTAAATACAGCCAATACGATTGCTGACATACACACACCTAGGATTGCGTATTCAATCGCTGTAACACCACGTTGATCATTATTAAAAGATTGAATAAATAGCTGAGTTCTAACAAATAAATTAGTTAACATTCGTTTCTCCAAAAGATAGATAGGTTGTTTTTTCTTCGGAGGAAATAATATTCAGTGCGCTATTTTTGAGCAATCCAAGAGTGACCTTCCTCACATTGCTCTGACATTTGCCGTCGTTCTATTCAGTTTGAGTTCAGTTTAAAGTGAAAAAAGTGATTAAACGGGAGCGGTGAGAAGAGAAGTTTTTTCCGTGTGAGGGCAATTCGTGCTTTGCGCCGCAAAAACATTGCGGTATGTTCAAAGATTACCCACTGTAACCCGCCACGCTCGGGTTCATAAGATTGATCATAATCTACGAATAATAATCACAATGAATTAGGTATACGAAGCAATGCAATTCTCAAAGTTTGGTGAAAAGTTTAATCGATACTCTGGAATCACTCGTTTAATGGATGATTTGAATGATGGCCTGCGCACTCCTGGCGCAATCATGCTCGGTGGTGGTAACCCAGCCGCGATCCCAGCCATGCTCGATTACTTTAACCAAGCCAGTGCCGACATGCTCGCCAGTGGAGAACTCATCGCCGCCCTCGCCAACTACGATGGTCCGCAGGGCAAAGACAGCTTCATCAAATCGTTAGCGGCAATGCTGAAAGAGACCTATGGTTGGGACATCAGCGAGAAGAACATCAGCCTGACTAATGGCAGTCAGAGTGGCTTCTTTTACCTATTCAACCTATTAGCGGGTCAACAGCCAGACGGTTCTCACAAGAAAATCTTGTTGCCGATCGCACCGGAATACATCGGCTACGGCGATGCGGGCATTGATGACGATATTTTTATCTCTTACCACCCAGAGATCGAACTGCTTGAAAACAGGCAGTTCAAATACCACGTTGATTTTGAACAGCTAAAGGTTGATGACTCGGTTGCCGCTATCTGTGCTTCTCGCCCAACCAACCCAACCGGTAACGTACTGACCGACGAAGAAGTGCGTAAACTGGATAAACTGGCGCGCGAAAACAACATCCCACTACTGATCGATAATGCTTACGGCCTGCCGTTTCCAAACATCATCTTTGAAGATGTGGAACCGTTCTGGAATGAAAATACGATTCTGTGCATGAGCTTATCTAAGCTTGGTTTACCGGGTGTACGTTGCGGTATCGTGATTGCGAGCGTAGAAGTAACACAAGCTCTGACTAACATGAATGGCATTATCAGCTTAGCGCCGAGCAGTGTTGGGCCGGCAATTGCCAATCATATGATTGAAAAAGGCGATTTATTGCGTTTGAGCAGTGAAGTAATCAAACCTTTCTATAAAGAGAAATCTCTACATGCGGTTGAGCTTTTACAAGAAGCGATCGATGACCCTCGCTTCCGTATCCACAAGCCTGAAGGCGCTATTTTCTTATGGCTATGGTTTGATGAGCTGCCGATTACCACCATGGAGCTGTACGACCGCCTGAAAGCTCGTGGCGTATTGATTGTTCCGGGTGAATACTTCTTTATCGGCCAAGAAGACGAGTGGGATCATACCCATCAATGTCTACGTATGAACTACGTGCAAGATGATGAGACGATGCAGAAAGGCATTAATATTATTGCAGAAGAAGTGAAAAAAGCTTACTCAGAGCTGTAATAAAAGCTTTTAGCTTACTGTAGACCAAATACAAAAAAGAGCACCGACCTTCTTCAAGGTACTGGTGCTCTTTCACTTCTACTTCCCGAGATTTATTAGCTTAAATGAGCTAATAACGCTTAACCTTCTAGAAGACTATTACCATTAATAGCAATCTTACGCGGTTGCATCGCTTCTGGGATTTCGCGTTCTAGGTCGATGTGAAGAAGACCATTTTCCATGCTTGCACCTACCACTTTTACGTAGTCAGCCAGTTGGAATTTTCGCTCGAAATCGCGCTCTGCAATACCTTGGTATACGAAAGTTTTCTCGGCTTCTGCTTTACGCTCACCTTTAACAATTAGCATGTTCTCTTTTTGAGTAAGGTCTAATTGATCATCAGCAAAACCAGCAACGGCCATAGTAATACGGTAGTTGTTCTCGTCTTTTTGCTCGATGTTGTAAGGAGGGTAACCGCCAGAAGTATTTTTCGACGTGTTCGATTCCATCATATTGAATAGACGATCGAAGCCGATTGCGTTGCGGTAAAGTGGAGTGAAATCTACAGTTCTCATAATGCTATCCTTTTAGTAAGCAATAGTCTTAGCCGTGAATTTTACTGAGATCGAACCTGTGAGTGATCCAGTAAACAGCTAAGGGATTCAGTTCGCATTCCTCGGGTTTCACCTCTATTGGTGACAACTCTGGGACATGACAATGAATCAATTTTTAAATTGCGTGCTGCCAAAGTTATCCTCTATTGAGCGATACTTCGTCAGCGGTAATGAAGGTTCTGTTTCTTCTCTTGTAGAGCAAGACAGTCATCCTCTTCACAACTAGATATGTGGATTGAGCAAATCAGTTTCAAGCGTTTGTTTTCAATTATTTTTCCAATCCAATATTTTTCAATCACTTAAAAACAAAAAAGACCGTCATTTCTGACAGTCTTTTCAATAAGATATTGAGTTTTTTGAGACGAAGCTATTTCGTTTTAGTTCAAGGAAGAGGTGCGGAGCATACGAATGTATGTGAGCACCTCTGACACAGAAATTAAGCGAAAGAGCGAAGTATCAAAGATACTAAACGTCTAGGTTAGCTACTTTAAGTGCGTTTTCTTCGATGAAGTTACGACGCGGTTCTACTTGGTCGCCCATCAACGTTGTAAACAACAGGTCAGCACCAACAGCATCTTCAATCGTTACTTGCATCATACGACGAGTTTCAGGATCCATTGTCGTTTCCCAAAG
The DNA here is from genome assembly GCF_041464685.1 of Vibrio sp. 10N.237.312.B06. Lineage (NCBI taxonomy): Bacteria > Pseudomonadati > Pseudomonadota > Gammaproteobacteria > Vibrionales > Vibrionaceae > Vibrio > Vibrio sp. 10N.237.312.B06. The sequence goes on along the minus strand of NZ_JBFSPI010000011.1, from coordinate 47,967 downwards.
CTGATCAGGGTTCATCTCACCTAGACCTTTGTATCGTTGTAGGCTCAGGCCACGACGAGACTCTTTCACTAACCAGTTCAGAGCTTCAACGAAGCTAGAAACTTCTTGAGTACGCTCACCACGCTTAATGTAAGCACCTTCTTCAATCAGGCCATCAAGTGCTTCAGAAAGATCCGCTAGCTTGCCAAACTCTTTCGAGTTAATCAGATCAATGCTCAGTACGTGCTCATGAGTTACACCATGAGTACGAACCACAATCTTAGGAACGCTTAAACCTAGCTCTTCGTGTTTTTCAACTTCAAGAGAGTATTGGCTCGCACCCGCTTCTTTACCGTTTAGCTGCTCTACAAGCTGCTTACCCCAAGCTTCAACCACCGCGTCATCATGACACTGCTCAGCGGTTAGGCGAGGAACGTAAATCAGTTCGTGAACCAATGCGCGTGGGTAGCGGCGGCTCATACGATCAACGAGCTTGATGCCCGCATTGTATTGCTGAACAAGCTTCTCTAAGCCTTCACCGGCAAACGCAGGAGCTTCAGGATTTACGTGCAGTTCTGCATTGTCTAAAGCCAAAGATACTTGATACTGGTTCATCGCATCTTCATCTTTGATGTACTGCTCTTGCTTACCCTTCTTCACTTTGTAAAGTGGCGGTTGAGCAATGTAGATGTAACCACGTTCAATCAGCTCAGGCATTTGACGGTAGAAGAACGTCAGTAGCAGTGTACGGATGTGAGAACCATCGACATCGGCATCGGTCATGATGATGATGTTGTGGTAACGCAGTTTATCTGGGTTGTATTCATCACGGCCAATACCACAACCAAGGGCTGTGATTAGCGTTGCGACTTCTTGAGAAGACAGCATTTTATCGAAACGCGCTTTCTCTACGTTAAGGATTTTACCTTTAAGCGGTAGGATTGCTTGGTTCTTACGGTTACGCCCCTGCTTGGCTGATCCGCCAGCAGAGTCTCCTTCCACAATGTATAGTTCAGACTGAGCAGGATCTTTTTCCTGACAGTCAGCTAGTTTACCTGGAAGACCCGCTAAATCTAATGCGCCTTTACGACGAGTCATCTCACGAGCTTTACGCGCTGCATCACGAGCACGCGCTGCATCGATAATTTTAGAACAAACGATTTTCGCTTCACCTGGGTTCTCAATTAGGAACTCAGATAGCTTCTCACCCATCGTAGACTCAACGGCAGACTTCACTTCTGAAGAAACCAGCTTGTCTTTCGTTTGGCTTGAGAACTTAGGATCTGGCACTTTCACCGAAACAATCGCCGTCAAACCTTCACGAGCATCATCACCTGATGTTGAAGTCTTCGCTTTCTTCGAGAAGCCTTCTTTATCCATGAAGCTGTTCAGAGTACGCGTTAGTGCAGCACGGAAACCCGCTAAGTGAGCACCACCATCGCGTTGAGGGATGTTGTTAGTGAAACAGTAGATGTTTTCTTGGTAACCATCGTTCCACTGCATTGCAACTTCAACGGTAATGCCGTCATCACGCTCTGAATCAAAGTGGAAAATCTTTTGGATGATTGGTGTTTTATTGGTATTAAGGTGTTCAACAAACGCTTGGATACCGCCTTCGTATTCGAAGTGATCCATTTTGTCTTCTTCACGCTTATCAATTAGCTTAATTGATACACCTGAGTTCAAGAATGATAGCTCACGTAGACGCTTAGCTAAAATGTCGTAATGGAACTCGATGTTAGTGAAGGTTTCTTCACTCGGCCAGAAACGAATCTCTGTACCGGTTTTATCCGTATCACCGATAACCGCGAGTGGCGCTTGAGGCTCACCGTGGCTGTAGGTTTGAGTGTGGATTTTGCCACCGCGGTGGATAGTAAGAGTAACTTGCTTAGAAAGTGCGTTAACTACTGAAACACCAACACCGTGCAGACCACCAGATACCTTGTACGAGTTATCATCGAACTTACCACCAGCGTGAAGAACCGTCATGATTACTTCTGCTGCTGATACTTTTTCTTCTGGGTGCAATTCTGTTGGAATACCACGGCCGTCATCGCTTACAGACACTGAGCTATCTTCATGGATAGTTACAATGATGTCATTACAGTGACCAGCTAGCGCTTCATCAATAGAGTTATCTACCACCTCAAAAACCATGTGGTGCAGACCGGTACCATCATCCGTGTCGCCAATGTACATTCCAGGACGCTTACGTACCGCATCCAGACCCTTCAGTACTTTAATACTCGATGAATCGTAATTATCTGACATAGTTACTCTCTGACTAATTATCCTTGCTCTATTTTGCCATGTTCCACATGAAACATCCTGCTATTTTCGTCATGCATATCTGCAATCTGATCAGCGGTAATAGAGCTTACAAAAACTTGAGCCTGGGTCGCCTTTAAACACTCAGCAAGACGTGCTCGGCGTTGGCTATCTAATTCGGAAGCAAAGTCATCTATCAAATAGATGCACTGCTTACCTGTCATTTGAGTGAGGTGTTGCCCTTGTGCTACTCGCAGCGCGCACACCATCAACTTCAATTGACCTCGTGACAAGACATCTTCCACTGGAGTGCCGTTCACTTTTATCTTCAGATCCGCTTTGTTTGGCCCACTAAAGGTGTAACCAAGCTGCTGATCCCTTTCAAAATTCTTTTCTAAAATCTCGGCATATGGGGTGTCTTTGTCCCAACCACGATAATAGTTAATCTTTATCTCAAACTCAGGAAGGAAGGTCGCACAGATTTCTTCGGCGACTTCTTTAAGCTGCTCAACGTAAGTGGCACGCCACTGGCTGATACTTTCTGCTAAACTGGCCAATTCTTGGTCCCAATAGCTCAGTTCTCGATAGTTTGTTGCCGTTTTCAATAAGGCGTTTCGCTGCTTATTGAGGCGCTTTACCCTGCCCCATGCATCATAAAAGCCGGACTCACTGTGGAAGACTCCCCAATCAATAAATGCGCGGCGATGCTTAGGTCCATCGGTTAGTAAATCAAACCCTTCCGGGTGAATCAACTGCAAAGGTAAAACCTGAGCTAACTGAGCCAATTTTTGCCCAGTTTGACCGCTTATTTTAACCTCTGTTGTGCCATCGCGCTGCTTATTAATGCCAATTGGCAGCTCAAATTGATCCGAGGTCATAAAACGGCCATGTACAAACAGCTCACTGCACTCGTTTTGTATGATACGGCCGGTGAGTGAACTCTTAAATGAGCGACCATGTCCGAGCAGATATACCGCTTCAAGGACACTGGTTTTTCCGCTCCCGTTAGCCCCTATAAGAAAGTTAAAGCCTGATGACGGTTGAATGTCACAGGCTTCTATATTTCTAAACTGCTTAACGATTAAGCGCGATAAAGGCATAACGTCTTCATATTAATCTTCAATCACGACTCGATAGGTAAACGTTGTTGATCAGTAAACATCACAAACAACGCTTATAAGCGAATAGGCATAACAACGTACATCGCGCTGTCGTCTTGTGCGTTCTCGATAAGAGCACTCGCATTGGCGTCTGACATTGAGATTCGAACTTGCTCACAACGTAGTGTGTTCAGAACATCCAATACGTAGCTTACGTTGAAGCCAATCTCTAGCGCGTCACCGTCGAAGTTAACATCTAACACTTCTTCCGCTTCTTCTTGTTCTGGGTTGTTCGCGGTAATGCGCATCTCGCTATCGACAAGATTAACGCGAACACCACGGAATTTTTCGTTCGACAGAATCGCCGCACGAGAAAATGCTGAACGTAATTCATCACAACCAGCTTCAAGTGTCTTGGTAGTATTTTGCGGCATTACGCGGCGATAATCAGGGAAACGACCATCAACCAGCTTAGAAGTGAATACATAGTTGTTCACTTCAGCACGCACATTAGAGTTACCAATTTGCAGCGTTACCGGTTGCTCTGGTGCATCCAGTAGCTTCACTAACTCTTGCACACCTTTACGAGGAACAATGATCTGCTTCTGAGCAAAATCGGCACCCAATTGTGCTTGAGATACCGCCATACGGTGACCATCAGTTGCGACACTTCGTAGGATTGAACCTTTAATCTCAAACAACATACCGTTGAGGTAGTAACGAACATCTTGGTTCGCCATTGAGAATTGGGTTTTCTCGATAAGACCGCGCAGCTCAGCTTGTGTCACTGACACTTCAACTTCACTGCTCCAGTCTTCAATGTTTGGAAAATCTGCCGCAGGTAATGTTGCTAATGAGAAGCGGCTACGACCAGAACGAACCTGAATACGGTCACCATCCAATACCACAGTGATCACTGAGCTGTCTGGTAAGCCACGACAGATATCTAGGAATTTACGTGAAGGTACAGTAATGCTGCCCGCTTCGAAATCACCTTCAAGCGTTACACGGCTGATCAGTTCAACTTCTAGATCCGTTGCTGTCATCGACAACACGTTATCTTCTACTTTAATCAGTAGATTTCCTAGAATTGGAAGCGTTGGCCTGCCACCTAGTGCGCCAGATACTTGTTGTAATGGCTTAATCAGGTGACTACGTTCAATGGTAAATTTCATATCTTGCTCTTACGGTCTAAATGGCACTGCGTAATAGTACGTGGCCAAGATTCTGCTTATTAAGGTTAAGAATACTGTGTATTAAGAAGAAAGGGTACGAATCAAGTTCGAATAATCTTCTTTAATGTCGTGGCTCTCTTCACGCAACTGAGCAATCTTACGACAAGCATGCAGTACGGTCGTGTGGTCACGGCCACCGAATGCATCGCCAATCTCAGGCAAGCTGTGGTTAGTTAACTCTTTAGCCAGTGCCATCGCCAGTTGGCGTGGACGAGCAACAGAACGAGAACGGCGTTTAGATAATAGATCAGCAACTTTGATTTTGTAGTATTCAGCGACTGTCTTTTGAATGTTATCAATGGTGACTAGTTTTTCTTGCAGAGCAAGTAAGTCACGCAGTGCTTCACGCACGAAATCGATCGTGATCGGACGGCCAGTGAAGTTTGCATTCGCAATAACACGGTTCAATGCGCCTTCTAGCTCACGAACGTTAGAGCGTAAACGCTTAGCAATAAAGAATGCCACTTCATCCGCAAGGTGAATTTGGTGGTCTTCGGCTTTCTTCATTAAGATCGCAACACGAGTCTCAAGCTCTGGTGGCTCAATCGCTACCGTCAAACCCCAGCCGAAGCGAGATTTAAGACGATCCTCTACCCCGTTGATCTCTTTTGGATAACGGTCAGAGGTTAGGATGATCTGTTGGTTGCCTTCAAGCAGCGCATTAAAGGTATGGAAGAACTCTTCTTGAGAGCGCTCTTTATTCGCGAAAAATTGGATATCATCGATAAGCAAAGCATCAACACTACGGTAGTAGCGCTTAAATTCTTCAATCGCGTTATTTTGTAGCGCCTTCACCATATCCTGAACAAAGCGCTCAGAATGCATGTAAACCACTTTCGCATTCGGTTTGTTGTCAACAATGGCATTACCCACCGCATGCAACAAGTGCGTCTTACCTAAACCAGTGCCACCGTATAAAAACAACGGGTTATAAGCTGTTCCTGGATTATCAGAAACCTGACGTGCCGCCGCCAAACCCAATTGGTTTGATTTACCCTCAACAAAGTTATTGAACTTATGTTTTGGGTTTACGTTTGAACGGTGGTTAAGATCAACCGCTACAGGCTCTTCATCACGCCAGATATTGTGAACAGGCTTACGAGCTTGTAACTGCGCAGGTGCTGACGATTCAGCAGCCACATCAGCGGCTGTACGGGTACGAGCAGGGGCGATAGTCTCAGATTTTGGAGCAGTAACTCGTTTGTTCCCAATTTCAAAATGAAGATGCGGGATATCATTACCACAATATTCTTGTAGCAAACGGTTAATGCTATTTAGGTACTTATCGCGCACCCAATCGAGTACAAATCGGTTTGGTGCAAATAGAGTTAGAGTATTACCATTGAGCTCCGCTTGTAACGGACGTACCCACATACTGAATTCTGTAGCTGGTAACTCTTCTTGAAGCTGTTGCAAGCATTGCAACCAAAGCGAAGATGACACGGTGCCCCACTCTATTTAAGTTATATGAAATGACCGTTAATTTTACCTGTTGATAAGTCAGATCACCAGCAATTGATCACAGATCCAGTGAATAAGATCCAAGTTATTCACAATAATTTTGTAAATAATCGGTGGATCCACACATCTTGCCCCTAATTTACTCACACAATGATCCACTTATGCCCGGATCCTTGCTAGTTATCCCCAAATCGAGAATGCGATCTGGTTATGGTTAATAACATCTGGTTATTTATTCTATTGAGCATTTTCCCAGTAACATCCAACCCTATAAATATAAGGAGTTACCAAATGAATAACTGGATTAAGGCTGCAATTGCGGCTATCGCACTCTCTGCTGCTACTGTTCAAGCCGCGACTGAAGTTAAAGTCGGCATGTCTGGTCGCTACTTCCCGTTTACGTTCGTTAAACAAGACCAACTACAAGGTTTTGAAGTGGATTTATGGGATGAGATCGGTAAGCGTAACGATTACAAGGTTGAATACGTAACGGCAAACTTCTCTGGTCTGTTTGGTCTTCTTGAAACGGGTCGTATCGATACCATTTCAAACCAAATTACAATGACGGATGCACGTAAAGCGAAATACCTATTCGCAGACCCATACGTAGTAGACGGTGCACAAATTACCGTTCGTAAAGGTAATGACAGCATTAAGGGTATCGAAGACCTTGATGGCAAGACGGTTGCGGTAAACCTAGGTTCAAACTTTGAACAACTGCTTCGCAGCTACGATAAAGATGGCAAGATCAATGTTAAAACCTACGATACAGGTATTGAGCATGATGTCGCTCTTGGTCGTGCCGATGCATTCGTAATGGATCGCCTATCAGCACTAGAGCTTATCAAGAAGACGGGGCTACCATTACAGCTAGCGGGTCAGCCATTCGAAACCATTGAAAACGCTTGGCCTTTCGTGGACAACGACAACGGTAAAAAACTGCAAGCAGAAGTAAACCAAGCATTAGCAGCAATGCGCGCAGATGGTACGCTAGAAAGTATCTCTCAGAAATGGTTTGGTGCGGACATTACTCAGAAGTAATCACTCACTATCTCCATTCGAGGCCCACTGCTTTACACGGCGGTGGGCTTTTTGCTTTTGTGCACTGATTAAAAGCCTGATAGAACAGTATTTCCAAATAGAACAACACTTCCAATATTAATACGAGATAGATTATGGGATTTGACTTTAATTACATGCTAGAGCTGTTGCCAATACTACTGAAGTATTTAGGCACCACGATGGAGATGGCGACTTGGGGCTTGTTCTTTGCTCTGATCCTGTCTCTGATACTGGCGAATATTCGTGTATTCAAAATCCCAGTACTCGACCAACTGAGCCAGCTGTACATTAGCTTCTTTCGAGGCACACCACTATTGGTACAGCTTTTCCTCCTTTATTACGGCTTACCACAAGTATTCCCGTGGATGGTTGGGTTGGATGCCTTCAGCGCCGCAGTGATTGGCTTAACCCTGCATTTTGCCGCGTATATGGCAGAAAGTATTCGTGCCGCGATTATCGGTATAGATCGCAGCCAGATGGAAGCCAGCCTGTCAGTCGGTATGACAACCAGCCAAGCGATGCGCCGAGTGATCTTGCCACAAGCAACCCGCGTGGCACTGCCTTCTTTAATGAACTATTTCATCGACATGATCAAGTCGACTTCCCTTGCATTCACATTAGGTGTCGCCGAAATCATGGCTAAAGCTCAGATGGAAGCTTCTTCAAGTTTCCGCTTCTTCGAGGCTTTCTTAGCAGTCGCGCTGATTTACTGGGGCGTAGTGGTTATCCTCACTCGTATTCAAATTTGGGCCGAAGTGAAACTGAATAAGGCGTATGTACGATGATCAAATTACAAAATATCCACAAGCAGTTTGGTGACACCGAAGTTTTGAAAGGGATCGACCTAGAAATCAAACAAGGTGAGATAATTGTCATCATAGGTTCAAGTGGTACGGGTAAGTCTACCCTGCTGCGTTGTGTGAATTTTCTAGAGCAAGCCGATCAAGGTATTATTTCGATTGATGATATTAAGGTTGATGCTCAGAAACACACCAAAGCAGAGGTGCTTGCACTGCGTCGTAAGACTGGTTTTGTATTCCAAAACTATGCACTATTTGCTCACCAAACCGCGAGACAGAATATAGCTGAAGGTTTGATTACCGTTCGTGGTTGGAAAAAGAAGCAAGCCCATGAAAAAGCACAACAAATACTCGACGACATTGGCTTAGGAGAGAAAGCTGATAGCTACCCAGCCGCGCTCTCTGGTGGCCAGCAGCAACGGGTTGGTATTGGCCGTGCAATGGCTCTACAACCAGAGCTTTTACTGTTTGATGAGCCGACTTCAGCGCTTGATCCTGAATGGGTTGGCGAAGTGCTTAACCTAATGAAAAAACTAGCAAATCAGCATCAAACCATGCTGGTGGTTACTCACGAAATGCAGTTCGCTAGAGAGGTCGCAGACCGAGTGATCTTCATGGCTGATGGCCACATTGTCGAACAGGGATCTCCACAGGATATTTTTGGTAATCCACAGGATCCTAAATTAAAGAAATTCTTAAATAAGGTCGGGATCGACGAAGGATCCTTGTGATTTTAGTTATTCTACGTATAATCCCCCGACCGGAATTTTAGTTAACCCAATCATTGACACTTTTTGTGACAGTGATTACAATTCCGCCTCTTTGTTGAGAGGCGTCGGTTTTCCTTTCTTATATAAAGAAGAGAAAAAATGCCCACGCCGGGTTTAACAAAAACCTAAAACTACTGATCAGTAAGGTAATTACAATGAAACGCACTTTTCAACCTACAGTTCTAAAGCGTAAGCGTACACACGGTTTCCGTGCTCGCATGGCTACTAAGAACGGTCGCGCAACAATCAATGCACGTCGTGCAAAAGGCCGTAAGCGTCTTTCTAAGTAATCTTTGATTATTTTGAATAAGCTAGCCTTCGGTCGGGAGTTACGCTTGTTAACTCCCGAACATTATCAGAATGTCTTCAAGCAAGCTCATCGAGCAGGCTCCCCTCATTTCACCATCATTGCCCGAAATAACTCTCTTTCAAATCCTCGCCTTGGATTAGCCGTTCCGAAAAAGCAGATTAAAACCGCCGTGGGTCGTAATCGATTCAAGCGTCTTACTCGTGAAAGTTTTCGTAACACTCAACACAAACTTCCTAACAAAGATTATGTTGTAATCGCTAAGAAGAGCGCGCAAGATTTAAGCAATGAAGAAATGTTCAAGCTACTCGACAAATTATGGCTTCGCCTGTCTCGCCCTTCGCGTGGATAGCGCTAATACCCATCTATTTTTATAGATGGTTTATTAGTCCACTCATCGGCCCACGCTGCCGATTTACTCCAACCTGCTCTTTATATGCGATAGAAGCGTTGAAAGCTCACGGTTTTGTAAAAGGGTGTTGGTTATCAGGCAAACGTCTATTAAAATGCCATCCTTTGAACGAAGGGGGCTTTGACCCCGTTCCACCAGTCCAAAAACAAGACAGAGATAAATAACGATGGATTCTCAACGTAATATCCTGTTAATCGCATTGGCTTTGGTTTCTTTCCTACTGTTCCAACAATGGAACGTAGCTCAGAACCCAGCTCCACAAGCGGTTGAGCAGGCACAATCTGGCAGCACCCTACCAGCGCCATCTTATGCAGATGATCTAGACCCGGCTCCTGGTCAAGTTGCTTCTGCTAAAACTATCACAGTAACAACTGATGTTCTGACTCTGTCAATTGATACGGTTGGTGGTGATGTCGTTACAGCAAACCTAAACGATTACTCTGCTGAGTTCGATTCTGAAGATACTTTTGTTCTTCTTAAAAACGAGCCTGGTCACCAATTTATCGCTCAAAGCGGTCTAGTGGGTCCTCAAGGTATCGATTTAAGCAGCACTAACCGCCCTAGCTACACGGTTTCAGCAGACAGCTTCACGTTGGCTGAAGGTCAAGATGAACTACGCATCCCAATGACTTACCAAGCGAACGGCCTGGATTACACAAAAACATTCGTCCTTAAGCGCGGCAGCTACGCGATTGACGTTGAATACGATGTAGTCAACAACTCTGGCAATAACGCAACATTCGGCATGTACGCTCACCTACGTCAAAACGTTATGGATGACGGTGGTAGCCTAACAATGCCAACTTACCGTGGTGGTGCTTACTCTACGGAAGATACGCGTTACAAAAAATACAGCTTCGACGACATGCAAGATCGCAACCTTTCTCTTAACCTAGCAAACGGTCAAGGTTGGGCAGCGATGATTCAACACTACTTTGCAAGTGCTTGGATTCCACGCGACGAAGCAGGCAGCAACCTTTACACTCGTGTAATTGGTAACCTTGGCGACATCGGTGTTCGCATGCCGAACAAAACCATCGCTACTGGCGACGAAGCAAGCTTCAAAGCAACGCTTTGGGTTGGTCCTAAACTTCAAGACCAAATGGCTGCTGTTGCACCAAACCTAGACCTAGTAGTTGACTACGGTTGGTTATGGTTCATTGCTAAACCACTTCATACTCTGCTTTCATTTATTCAAGGCATCGTTGTGAACTGGGGTCTGGCAATCATCTGTCTAACTTTCATCGTTCGTGGTGCTATGTACCCACTAACGAAAGCTCAGTACACGTCTATGGCGAAAATGCGTATGCTTCAGCCTAAGCTGACTGCAATGCGTGAGCGTATTGGCGACGACCGTCAACGCATGAGCCAAGAAATGATGGAGCTTTACAAGAAAGAGAAAGTAAACCCACTAGGTGGCTGTTTACCTATCCTTCTTCAAATGCCTATCTTCATTTCGCTATACTGGGCACTAATGGAGTCTGTTGAACTGCGTCACTCACCGTTCTTCGGTTGGATTACTGACCTTTCAGCACAAGACCCATACTACATTTTGCCACTTCTGATGGGTGCTTCAATGTTCCTAATCCAGAAGATGAGCCCGACAACTGTAACGGATCCAATGCAGCAGAAGATCATGACCTTTATGCCGGTTATGTTCACATTCTTCTTCCTGTTCTTCCCTTCAGGTCTGGTTCTTTACTGGCTAGTATCGAACATCGTAACTCTAATTCAGCAAACGCTTATCTACCGCGCACTGGAAAAGAAAGGCTTACATTCTAAGTAAGTTCGATAATAGAAAGAGATAAAGAAAGGCGACCAAAAGGTCGCCTTTTTGTTTTTAGCTGATTACAATTCAGCTAATTGATTAATCGTGAACGCCCTCTTTGGCTTTCACATGCTAGCAGGCACACCTATGACTACAGATACGATTGTTGCTCAAGCGACCGCGCCAGGCCGTGGTGGCGTCGGTATTATCCGCGTTTCCGGCCCATTGGCGACTCAGGTTGCCCTAGAAGTAACAGGAAAAACACTTAAGCCTCGCTACGCTGAGTACCTGCCGTTTAAATCTCACGATGGCATCGAACTCGACCAAGGTATCGCGCTTTTCTTCCCTAACCCGCATTCGTTTACTGGCGAAGACGTGTTAGAGCTGCAAGGCCACGGCGGTCCGGTGGTGATGGATATGCTAATCAAACGAATCCTCGCGATCTCAGGCGTGCGAGCTGCGCGTCCAGGTGAGTTTTCAGAGCGTGCCTTCTTAAACGACAAGATGGATTTAACTCAAGCCGAAGCGATTGCTGACCTGATTGACGCAAGCTCAGAAGAAGCGGCGAAATCTGCACTACAATCCCTGCAAGGTGAATTCTCTAAGCGTATTAATACACTGGTAGATTCCCTAATTTATCTAAGAATCTACGTTGAAGCGGCTATCGACTTCCCTGAAGAAGAAATTGATTTCCTTGCTGACGGTAAAGTAAGTGCTGACTTACAGGCTATCATCGACAATCTCGAAGCTGTGCGCCAAGAAGCCAATCAAGGTGCCATCATGCGTGAAGGTATGAAAGTCGTGATTGCAGGTCGCCCAAATGCGGGTAAATCGAGCCTATTAAATGCATTGTCAGGCAAAGAATCTGCTATTGTGACTGATATTGCCGGCACTACGCGTGATGTACTGCGTGAACATATCCATATTGATGGCATGCCACTGCATATTATTGATACCGCAGGCCTACGTGAGGCCTCTGATGAAGTAGAAAAAATCGGTATTGAACGTGCTTGGGAAGAAATAGCTCAGGCAGACCGAGTTTTATTTATGGTTGATGGCACAACAACAGACGCAACCGACCCGAAAGATATCTGGCCAGATTTCGTTGATCGTCTACCAGACAACATCGGAATGACGGTAATTCGTAATAAAGCGGATCAAACCAGTGAAGAGTTAGGCATTTGTCATGTTAACGATCCAACCCTGATTCGCTTATCAGCCAAAACCGGCCAAGGTGTCGATGCTCTGCGTAGTCATCTAAAGGATTGTATGGGCTTTGCTGGTGGTCATGAAGGTGGCTTTATGGCACGTCGTCGTCACTTAGATGCCCTAGAACGTGCATCAGAACACCTAGATATCGGCCAACAGCAGCTTGAAGGCTACATGGCAGGTGAGATTTTAGCGGAAGAACTTCGAATTACTCAGCAGCACCTCAATGAGATCACGGGTGAGTTCAGTTCAGACGATCTTTTAGGTCGCATCTTTTCTTCATTCTGTATTGGTAAATAACCTTAAAAGGCCGGCTCATGCTGGCCTTCTTCTTTAGTAAGGACAGCTTAATGATCCACATTATTACAGGCAGCACCTTAGGTGGTGCAGAGTACGTTGGCGATCACCTTAATGATCTTCTTGAAGAGCAAGGTCATGAAATAACCCTCCATAATCAGCCTGAATACGATGATATCCCCCAACAAGGCTTTTGGTTGTTGGTCACTTCAACTCATGGTGCCGGTGAATTTCCAGATAATATTAAGCCGTTTATCGACGCATTGACCCAGCAATCTCCAGATTTAAGCCAGGTTCGCTTTGCTGTAGTGGCGCTTGGAGATTCGAGCTACGATACCTTCTGTTTGGCAGGTAAATCAGTCCACAGCCAACTAAAAGAGCTCGGTGCTCAAGCGATTTCTGGCTGTTTTACCATCGATGTTCTTGAAACACCGGTCCCAGAAGATGCTGCAGAGGAATGGTTTAACGATCATAGTGACCAGTTTTAACACCTCAACATTCTAAAAAGCGGCTTATGCCGCTTTTTTTGTCTCTGAAAATCGTGATTGTGAATAACTTTTTTGAAAATAAATCGAAATACATGCCCTTTTTTTCAATTTCATCTGTGGATAAGATCATACATATACGGTGATCAACCTATAGTTATCCAAATAACAACTTTCTAGGTAATTTCCCCTTGTGTATAAGTAGCCATTTTGATCCCAGCTAATCCTCATTATGATCAAAGTTAGATCACACCCTTTGATCCAAAAAAGATCCATGATCTTGTTGATCATTTTCTACTTATCCACAGACACCCTCGGTCCTAATAATAGATCTAATAAAAGATCTATCTAAAGATCTTATCTATATTAATTAAAAACAGCTTTTTCGAAAAATTCCAAAAACGTTTTCTCAAGCTATGAAAACAGGTAGAATATCGCTCCTTTTTATCAATCTAGAAACGTTTGAGTACCTGAGGTCGGTTCATGCTTTATCACGAAAAATTTGACGTCATCGTTGTTGGTGGTGGCCATGCAGGAACGGAAGCCGCACTCGCATCTGCACGTACTGGTCAAAGTACGTTATTACTAACTCATAATATCGATACGTTGGGACAGATGTCTTGTAACCCAGCCATTGGCGGGATCGGTAAGGGCCACTTGGTAAAAGAGGTCGATGCTATGGGTGGATTAATGGCGCAAGCTATTGATCATGCAGGTATTCAGTTCAGAACATTAAACGCATCAAAAGGCCCTGCGGTACGTGCAACTCGTGCACAAGCTGACCGCGCACTTTACAAAGCCTTTGTCCGTAATGTTCTTGAAAACACACCAAACCTAACTCTGTTCCAACAGTCGGTTGATGACTTGATCGTTGAACAAGATCAAGTGGTGGGTGTGGTTACGCAAATGGGCCTCAAATTCCGCGCTAATGCTGTGGTCTTAACGGTAGGCACATTCCTAGGCGGTAAGATTCATATTGGTATGGAAAGTTCATCGGGTGGACGTGCGGGTGATCCACCATCGATCGCGCTCGCTGACCGTCTTCGTGATCTTCCATTTCGTGTTGATCGCCTGAAAACGGGTACACCTCCTCGCATCGATGCACGCAGCGTTGATTTTTCTGAGCTTGAGGTTCAACACGGCGATAATCCGACTCCGGTTTTCTCATTCATGGGTAACCGAGCTCAGCAGCCGCGTCAGATTCCATGTTACATCACGCACACTAACGAAAATACGCATGACGTTATTCGTGCCAACCTCGATCGCAGCCCTATGTACGCTGGTGTGATTGAAGGTATTGGCCCTCGTTACTGTCCGTCGATTGAAGACAAAGTGATGCGCTTTGCTGATAAAAACAGTCACCAAATTTTCATTGAGCCTGAAGGCCTAACGACGCACGAGTTATACCCGAATGGTATTTCAACCAGTTTACCGTTTGATGTTCAGGTAAAAATCGTTCACTCAATGAAAGGTTTTGAGAACGCACACATAGTTCGTCCTGGCTACGCGATAGAGTACGATTTCTTTGACCCTCGCGATCTTAAACTGACTTACGAGACCAAGTTTATTAAGGGGTTGTTCTTTGCGGGGCAAATCAATGGCACCACTGGCTACGAAGAAGCTGCAGCACAAGGCTTAATGGCCGGTTTGAATGCGAGTTTGTTTACGCAAGGCAAAGAGGGCTGGAGCCCACGCCGCGATCAAGCTTACATGGGTGTACTTATCGATGACTTGTCGACAATGGGTACCAAAGAACCGTACCGAATGTTTACATCTCGCGCGGAATACCGCTTGTTGCTTCGTGAAGACAACGCTGATATCCGTTTGACTGAAAAGTCACGTGAACTTGGCTTGGTCGACGATGCTCGTTGGACGCGATTCAACGAGAAGATGGAAAACATGGAGAAAGAGCGTCAACGTCTTAAAGAAACATGGATTAATCCAAAATCTGAAGATATTGATCAATTGAACCAGATCCTGAAAACACCAATGTCTCGAGAAGCGAGTGGTGAAGATCTTCTTCGCCGTCCTGAAATGACTTATTCACAGCTAACGTCGTTGGATCGTTTTGGTCCTGCACTGGAAGATCAACAAGCGTCTGAGCAAGTTGAGATCCAAGTGAAGTACGATGGCTATATCCAACGTCAACAAGATGAAATTGAAAAATCA
Source organism: Vibrio sp. 10N.237.312.B06 (assembly GCF_041464685.1). Classification (NCBI taxonomy): domain Bacteria; kingdom Pseudomonadati; phylum Pseudomonadota; class Gammaproteobacteria; order Vibrionales; family Vibrionaceae; genus Vibrio; species Vibrio sp. 10N.237.312.B06. The sequence goes on along the minus strand of NZ_JBFSPI010000011.1, from coordinate 32,645 downwards.
CTGCGTCATGAAAACACCAAACTGCCGGCTGACATCGATTACAGTAAGGTAAAAGGGCTTTCTAACGAAGTGGTTCTAAAACTAACTACCGCTAAACCAGACTCAATTGGTATTGCATCGCGAATCTCAGGTATCACACCTGCTGCAATTTCAATTCTGTTGGTTTACTTGAAAAAACACGGCCTGTTGAAAAAAGGTGAGGAAGCATAATGAGCGCATTACGCGAAAAACTGGATCACCTGATTGGCCAGACTGAACTTGAAGTATCTGAAAAGCAACGCAGCCAATTGGTTGGCTACGTTGAGTTACTAAACAAGTGGAACAAAGCATACAATCTGACGTCAGTTCGTGATCCGCAAGAAATGATGGTGAAACATATCTTAGATAGCATCATTGTTAGCACTCACTTACAAGGCAAGCGCTTTATTGACGTTGGCACAGGCCCTGGCCTTCCTGGGATTCCGCTCTCAATCATGAATCCTGACTGCGAGTTTTACTTGCTAGACAGCTTGGGTAAGCGTATTCGCTTTATCAAGCAAGTGATTCATGAGCTGGGGATCGACAACGTGGTGCCGATTCAAAGCCGCGTTGAAGAATTTCAACCAGAAGAAAAGTTTGATGCCGTGCTCAGTCGCGCATTTGCATCAATGACAGACATGGTAGAGTGGTGTCATCATTTACCTAAAGAGCAATCCGGTGTATTTTTGGCTCTTAAGGGACAACATCCTAGAGACGAAATCGACCTGTTACCTGAATGGTGTTCAGTGACAGACATTAAAGCTTTGCAAGTGCCAGAGCTTGATGGAGAGCGTCATCTAGTTACTTTATCGCGTCAGGGATAATCAGCGAGGCCATAGTGGGTAAAATCGTAGCAATTGCCAACCAGAAGGGTGGCGTAGGAAAAACAACAACTTGCATTAACTTGGCAGCATCAATGGCGGCAACAAAGCGCAAGATATTGGTTGTTGACCTCGATCCTCAAGGTAATGCCACGATGGCGAGCGGTGTTGACAAGTATCAGGTTGAAGCAACTGCTTACGATTTGCTGGTTGAAGACACCCCATTTGATGAGGTAGTTTGCCGAAGTACATCTGGCAATTATGACCTTATCGCCGCAAATGGTGATGTTACAGCGGCAGAAATCAAATTGATGGAAGTGTTTGCTCGTGAAGTTCGCCTAAAGAACGCGTTGGCATCCATTCGTAATAACTATGATTTCATCTTTATCGATTGCCCACCGTCATTAAATCTTCTTACAATTAATGCGATGGCTGCGGCCGATTCCGTATTGGTTCCTATGCAATGTGAATACTTTGCTCTGGAAGGTTTGACTGCGTTGATGGATACCATTAGCAAGCTCGCTGCAGTGGTAAATGAGAATCTGAAGATTGAAGGCCTTCTGCGTACTATGTACGATCCTCGTAACCGCTTATCGAACGAAGTATCTGATCAACTCAAAAAGCACTTCGGTAGCAAAGTCTATCGAACTGTGATCCCTAGAAATGTGCGTCTGGCAGAAGCGCCGAGTCATGGCAAGCCAGCAATGTACTACGACAAATATTCTGCAGGAGCTAAGGCATACCTTGCTCTTGCTGGCGAAATGTTACGTCGTGAAGAAGTCCCAGTATAGGTCCAACCAAAGGAATTCGCTCAATGTCTAAGCGTGGTTTAGGAAAGGGGCTAGATGCATTGCTTGCAACTAGCTCATTAGCTCGTGAAAAGCAGCAAGTTGCTTCTTATAGTCAGGCGTTGTCGGCTGATGGTGAGCTTATCGAATTGGCTGTTGGTTGCTTAAAGCCAGGTGTATATCAACCGCGTAAGGATATTGCGCCGGAAGCGCTAGAAGAGCTGGCAGCATCAATCCAATCTCAAGGTATTATTCAGCCAATCGTTGTACGCCCCTTAGCACACGACCAGTTTGAGATTATTGCTGGCGAACGTCGTTGGAGAGCTGCTCGTCAAGCTGGCCTTAAGCAAGTGCCATGTCTAATTAAGAGAGTCGAAGACAAGGCCGCGATTGCGATGGCATTGATCGAGAACATTCAGCGTGAAGACTTGAATGCTATCGAAGAAGCACAAGCGTTAGAGCGCTTGCAGAACGAATTTGAGCTGACACATCAAAAAGTTGCTGAAGTGATCGGTAAATCGAGAGCAACGGTTAGTAACTTATTGCGTCTAAATCAGCTCGAAAATGAAGTAAAAAGTTTAGTTTCCAACAAACTCCTGGAAATGGGGCATGCTAGAGCATTGCTTGCGCTCGAAGGCAATACCCAGGTTGAGGCAGCAAACACTGCGGCAGCCAAAAAAATGACCGTGCGTCAAACTGAGCAGCTTGTTAAAAAGTGCTTAAAGCCAGACGTTGAATCAGAATCGAAGCAAGAAGACACTGAAGCTATCGAACTTTCACGAAGACTCACGGAAAAATTGCAAGCAAACGTTTCAGTTACTCGTTCTGTTAGTGGGAAGTCAAAAGTGACAATTACTCTTGATGAGCCTCACAAATTAGATCAACTTATTGCTAAATTAGAGTACTAAGTGAGATAATTGATTTAGGTCAATTATGTAATGAACAAGTGATTTCGTACAAAAGTTGTCGGTTTGTATACAAAAATGTAAATGATTGCTGCATTCTTATTGCAATCAATTTGGCTGAACGTATAATTTTCGCCAATTTATCAGCACGCTTTTAAGCGAGTATCAAAGTAGGCTTAAAAGAGGAACGAATACATGGTAGCGGCGTTAGCAAGACCAGGACGAGTGCTTGCAAAGCAAATGTTATTGATCGAGCTTAGCGCGGTTATATTAGTGGCGATAGGGTTAGGTTTAGCTGTTAATCCTGATTGGGGTTTTGCTGCATTAATCGGTGGCGGTATTTTTGTCATCGCGAATGTAGTTTTTTGTGTGTGTGCTTTTCTATTTTGTGGAGCTCGCGCAACTAAGTTAGTTGCGGCGTCGTTCTATGCAGGTGAAGCGCTCAAAATCTTAATCACAGTTCTACTATTCTCTATCGTCTACATGTATATGCAGGTGGAATTAATTCCCCTCAAACTGACCTATTTACTGGTTCTAGGTATTAATATCTTTGCGCCAGTGCTTTTCATTAACAATAAAAAATAGGATGAGTTATGGCTGCGCCAACAGCATCCGGATACATTGAACACCATTTACAAAACCTTTCTTTAGCTAAGTTTGGTCTTGTAGAGGAGACAAGTTTCTGGAACGTACATATAGACAGTCTGTTTTTTTCGGTGTTGACAGGGATGTTATTCCTTTGGGTTTTTCGCTCAGTCGCTAAGAAAGCAACAGTAGGTGTACCTGGTAAGCTTCAGTGTTTTGTTGAAATGGTAGTGGAATTCGTTGGTGACAACGTTAAAGAAACTTTCCATGGCCGCAACCCTCTGATTGCCCCACTAGCACTGACTATATTCTGCTGGATTATCATTATGAACTTGATGGACTTAGTGCCTATCGATTTCTTACCATATCCTGCAGAGCATTGGCTAGGTATCCCTTACTTGAAAGTGGTTCCTACAGCTGATGTTAATATAACAATGGCAATGGCTTTAGGTGTTTTTGCTCTGATGATCTACTACAGCATCAAAGTGAAAGGTCTAGGCGGATTTGCTAAAGAATTGGCACTGCATCCATTTAATCACCCAATCATGATTCCATTTAACTTGGTACTTGAGGTAATTTCGTTATTAGCGAAGCCACTATCTCTAGGTATGCGTTTATTTGGTAATATGTTTGCGGGTGAGGTGGTGTTTATTCTTATCGCGGCAATGCTACCGTGGTACTTACAATGGGTAGGTGCACTACCTTGGGCTATCTTCCATATCTTGGTTATTTTGATTCAAGCGTTTGTTTTCATGATGTTGACAATCGTTTACTTATCAATGGCTCATGAAGATAGTGATCACTAAAAAATTTTTAAGCTTTATTCTAACTATTAATGTTAATCGGAGAACGTAAATGGAAACTGTACTAAGTTTTTCAGCAATCGCTGTTGCTATCATTGTTGGTCTTTGTGCCGTAGGTACTGCAATTGGTTTTGCTATTCTTGGTGGTAAATTCCTAGAAGGCGCTGCGCGTCAACCTGAAATGGCTCCAATGCTACAAGTTAAGATGTTCATCATCGCTGGTCTATTGGATGCTGTTCCAATGATCGGTATCGTAATCGCACTACTATTCACGTTTGCTAACCCATTTGTTGGTCAACTAGCAGGCTAATTAACTTCTAAATAGTTAATTAAATTTTTGTAGTTGATTCTTAACGAGGGGTAGCTGTTGTGAATATGAACGCAACTCTGCTAGGTCAAGCAATTGCTTTTTCACTGTTTGTTTGGTTCTGCATGAAATATGTATGGCCACCAATCATGCAAGCAATTGAAGAACGTCAGAAAAAAATTGCTGACGGTCTAGTAGCCGCTGAACGCGCTGCTAAAGACTTGAACCTGGCACAAGCCAACGCTTCTGAGCAAATGAAAGAAGCAAAGCGCACTGCAACTGAGGTTATTGATCAGGCAAACAAACGTAAAGCTCAAATTATTGATGAAGCACGCGAAGAGGCTCAGGCAGAACGCCAGAAGATCTTAGCGCAAGCTGAAGCAGAAATTGAAGCAGAGCGTACACGTGCCCGTGATGACCTGCGCAAACAAGTCGCAACTCTGGCTATAGCTGGTGCTGAGAAAATCCTTGAACGTACAATCGATAAAGATGTACACGATGATCTTCTTAACAACATTACTGCAAAACTTTAAAGCAAGGGGCTGTATATGTCTGATTTGACTACAATCGCACGCCCCTATGCTAAAGCAGCGTTTGACTTTGCGGTAGATAAAGGTGAGCTAGACCAATGGGGTCAAATGCTTACTTTTGCTGCCGAAGTGGCACAAAATGATGATGTTCACAATTTATTAAGCGGTTCTATGACTGCTGAAAAATTAGCTGAAGTATTCATTGTAATTTGTGGCGAACAATTTGATGAATTCGGTCAGAACTTAATTAAAGTGATGGCAGAGAATGGCCGCTTAATGGCTTTTCCTGATGTTTGTAAAGAGTTCTTTATACTCAAAAAAGAGTATGAGAAAGAGATCGACGTTGAAGTAACTTCAGCGGTAGAACTTTCTGAAGAGCAACGTGCAGAGATTAGCAGCAAATTGGAACAGCGCTTAGCGCGCAAAGTTCAGCTGAATTGCAGTATAGATGAGACTCTACTTAGTGGAGTTATTATTCGAGCCGGAGACCTAGTCATCGATAACTCAGCGCGCAGTCGTTTAGACCGCCTGAGCGATGCATTGCAGTCTTAATGGGGATTGGAGCATGCAACTTAATTCCACTGAAATTAGCGATCTAATTAAACAACGTATTGAATCTTTCGACGTTGTTAGTGAAGCTCGCAATGAAGGTACTATCGTTTCTGTAAGCGATGGCATCCTTAGCATCCACGGCCTAGCGGACGTGATGCAAGGTGAAATGATCGAACTACCGGGTGGCCGTTACGCTCTAGCACTAAACTTGAACCGTGATTCGGTTGGTGCTGTTGTAATGGGCCCGTATGCTGACCTACAGGAAGGCATGAAAGTTACAGGTACTGGTCGTATTCTAGAAGTACCAGTAGGTCCTGAAATGCTTGGTCGTGTTGTAAACACGCTAGGTGAGCCAATTGATGGTAAAGGTCCAATCGAAGCTAAATTGACTTCGCCTGTAGAAATTATCGCACCAGGTGTAATCGACCGTAAATCGGTAGATCAACCTGTTCAAACTGGTTACAAGTCTGTTGACTCAATGATCCCTATCGGTCGTGGTCAACGTGAGCTAGTAATCGGTGACCGTCAGACTGGTAAAACAGCAATGGCGATCGATGCGATTATTAACCAAAAAGATTCTGGTATTTTCTCTATCTATGTAGCTATCGGCCAAAAAGCGTCGACTATTGCTAACGTAGTTCGCAAACTAGAAGAGCACGGCGCACTAGCAAACACTGTTGTTGTTGTTGCATCGGCTTCTGAATCTGCAGCGCTGCAATACCTTGCACCGTATGCTGGTTGTGCGATGGGCGAATACTTCCGTGATCGCGGTGAAGATGCACTGATTGTTTATGATGATCTATCTAAGCAAGCTGTCGCTTACCGTCAAATCTCGCTACTACTTAAGCGTCCACCAGGTCGTGAAGCGTTCCCAGGTGATGTTTTCTACCTTCACTCTCGTCTACTAGAGCGTGCAGCTCGTGTAAGCGAAGCATACGTAGAAAAATTCACTAACGGCGAAGTGACAGGCAAGACTGGTTCTTTAACAGCTCTTCCTATCATCGAAACGCAAGCTGGTGACGTATCTGCATTCGTACCAACGAACGTAATCTCGATTACTGATGGTCAGATCTTCCTACAAACTGAGCTATTCAACGCGGGCGTACGTCCAGCTGTTGACCCAGGTATCTCAGTTTCTCGTGTAGGTGGTTCGGCGCAGACTAAAATCATCAAGAAGCTATCTGGCGGTATCCGTACTGCTCTAGCTCAATACCGTGAACTTGCAGCATTTGCTCAGTTCTCTTCGGATCTTGATGAAGCGACTAAGAAGCAGCTAGACCACGGTCAAAAAGTTACAGAACTGATGAAGCAGAAGCAATACGCTCCTATGTCTGTATTTGACCAAGCTCTAGTAATCTTCGCTGCAGAGCGTGGATACCTTCAAGACGTTGAACTTTCTAAAGTTCTAGACTTTGAAGCTGCTTTACTGTCGTTTGCTCGTGGTCAATACGCTGATCTAGTAACACAGATCGACGCAACGGGTGCTTTCAACAAAGAAATCGAAGCTGAGCTGAAGAAGCTTGTTGACGATTTCAAGGCAACCCAGACCTGGTAATTGGTAGGTGGTCTTAGGGCCACCTCATACCATTAACGGAGAGTAACGATGGCCGGCGCAAAAGAGATACGTAATAAAATCGGTAGTGTTAAAAGCACACAGAAGATTACGAAAGCAATGGAAATGGTAGCAGCTTCAAAAATGCGTCGTTCTCAAGACGCAATGGAAGCTACTCGTCCATATGCAGAAACAATGCGTAAAGTGATCGGTCATTTGGCTAATGGTAGCCTCGAGTATAAGCATCCTTATCTTGAGGAACGTGAAGCCAAACGTGTTGGTTACATCATCGTTTCTACAGACCGTGGTCTTTGTGGTGGTTTGAACATTAACTTGTTCAAGAAAGCCATGAACGACATGAAAGATTGGTCTGAGAAAGGTGCTGATGTTGAGCTTGCAATTGTAGGCTCTAAAGCAACAGCATTTTTCAACAACAGCGGCGCGAAAGTAGCAGCTCAAGTTTCTGGTCTGGGCGATCGTCCAAGCCTCGAAGACTTGATTGGCTCTGTGAGCGTTATGCTGAAGAAATATGATGAAGGCGAACTAGATCGCCTGTTCGTAGTGTTCAACAAGTTTGAAAACACTATGGTTCAAGAACCAACGATCGATCAATTACTTCCTTTGCCTAAATCAGACAGCGAAGAAATGAAACGCAGTCATTCTTGGGACTACATTTATGAGCCCGAGCCAAAGCCACTACTAGATGCACTATTGGTTCGCTATGTCGAATCTCAAGTGTACCAGGGTGTGGTCGAGAACCTTGCTTGTGAGCAAGCGGCTCGAATGATTGCAATGAAATCAGCAACAGATAATGCTGGTGACATTATTGATGACTTAGAACTTGTGTATAACAAAGCCCGTCAATCGGCGATTACACAAGAACTTTCTGAGATCGTTTCAGGCGCAGCTGCGGTTTAAGCTTAGGTAAAACTAAATAGTTAGAGGATTAACGATGGCTACAGGTAAGATCGTACAGATCATCGGTGCGGTAGTCGACGTAGAGTTCCCACAGGGCGAAGTACCTCGTGTATACGATGCTCTGAATGTTAATGAAGTGAAAGAGCGTCTAGTTCTTGAAGTTCAGCAACAACTTGGCGGTGGCGTAGTTCGCGCAATCGTAATGGGTAGCTCTGATGGTTTACGTCGTGGTTTGACAGTTGAAAATACTGGCGCTCCAATCTCAGTACCAGTAGGTACTAAGACATTGGGTCGTATCATGAATGTCCTAGGTGACGCGATTGATGAGTGTGGCGAGATTGGTGCTGAAGAGCATTACGCCATTCACCGTGAAGCTCCAAGCTACGAAGAGCAGTCTAACGAGACAGCTCTTCTAGAAACTGGTGTTAAAGTAATCGACTTGATTTGTCCATTCGCTAAGGGTGGTAAAATCGGTCTATTCGGTGGTGCTGGTGTAGGTAAGACCGTTAACATGATGGAACTTATCAACAACATCGCACTTCAACACTCAGGCCTATCTGTATTTGCAGGTGTAGGTGAGCGTACTCGTGAAGGTAACGATTTCTACTTTGAGATGCAGGAAGCAGGTGTTGTAAACATCGAAAAACCTGAAGAATCAAAAGTAGCGATGGTTTACGGCCAGATGAACGAGCCACCAGGTAACCGTCTACGTGTTGCACTGACTGGTCTAACAATGGCAGAGCGCTTCCGTGACGAAGGTCGTGACGTTCTACTGTTCGTTGATAACATCTACCGTTACACACTAGCAGGTACTGAAGTATCAGCGCTTCTAGGTCGTATGCCTTCTGCGGTAGGTTACCAACCTACACTAGCTGAAGAAATGGGTGTTCTACAAGAGCGTATCACGTCAACTAAAGCTGGTTCTATCACGTCTGTACAGGCGGTATACGTACCTGCGGATGACTTGACTGACCCGTCTCCAGCAACAACGTTCGCTCACTTGGATGCAACGGTTGTACTTAACCGTAACATCGCATCTATGGGTCTATACCCAGCGATCGACCCGCTAGATTCTACTTCACGTCAACTGGATCCATTGGTAGTTGGACAAGAACACTACGACATCGCTCGTGGCGTTCAGTCTACTCTTCAGCGCTATAAAGAGCTGAAAGATATCATTGCTATCCTAGGTATGGACGAGCTATCTGAAGAAGATAAGCAAGTTGTATCTCGTGCTCGTAAGATTGAGAAGTTCCTAACTCAGCCTTACCACGTAGCGGAAGTATTTACAGGTGACCCAGGCGTTTACGTACCTCTTAAAGAGACTCTACGTGGCTTCCAAGGTCTTCTATCTGGTGAATACGATGACATTCCAGAGCAAGCGTTCATGTACTGTGGTGCAATTGACGAAGCTATCGAGAATGCTAAGAAGCTATAAGGCTAACTAGGAGGCGATATGGCAGCAATAACCTTTCACCTAGACGTTGTAAGTGCCGAGAAACAAATTTTCTCTGGTCTTGTTGAGACGTTTCAGGTGACCGGTAGTGAGGGTGAGCTTGGTATTTTCCATGGTCACACTCCACTGCTGACCGCTATCAAGCCTGGTATGGTGCGTATTGTTAAGCAGCACGGCCACGAAGAAATTATTTATGTTTCTGGTGGTATGGTAGAAGTTCAGCCTGGTACAGCGACTGTACTGGCTGATACAGCTATCCGTGGTGAAGAGCTAGACGCAGCAAAGGCGGAAGAAGCTAAACGCAAGGCTGTGGAGAATATCCAAAATCAGCATGGCGACATAGACTTCGCACAAGCGGCCGGTGAACTGGCTAAAGCCATTGCTCAGTTACGAGTTATCGAACTGACAAAGCAGCGTCGTTAATCTTTTTAAGATTATAGACTCTGAGATAAAGGCGACCTAAGGGTCGCCTTTTTGCATTTTTAGGTTCTGAAAAATGCACCTTTTAAGCACCACTACTGGTTAAATGGTTATTGTGATTTAATTTTTTTGCCAAAAACGGTTACAATATCGGCTTAATAAAAATACTGTTGGATAGGTTTACAATGAAGTTTAGCGCAGTGATTCTCGCGGCGGGCAAAGGCACTCGCATGTATTCAAACACACCAAAGGTTCTGCACACGCTAGCGGGTAAGCCAATGGTGAAGCATGTTATCGATACATGTAATGGTTTAGGCGCTCAAAATATCAACCTGGTTTACGGCCACGGTGGTGATCAGATGAAGGCTACTCTAGCTGAAGAGTCTGTAAATTGGGCACTGCAAGCTGAGCAGCTAGGTACTGGTCACGCTGTAGATCAAGCATCTGCACATTTCGCTGATGATGAAAAAGTATTGGTGCTATACGGTGATGTTCCACTAATCTCTCCTGAAACTATTGAAAACCTATTAGACGCTCAACCAAACGGTGGTATCGCACTACTTACTGTCGTTCTAGATAACCCGATGGGCTACGGTCGTATCATTCGTCGCAATGGCCCGGTTGTCGCTATCGTTGAGCAAAAAGATGCAACCGATGAGCAGAAGCTTATCAAAGAGATTAATACTGGCGTTATGGTGGCTACTGGTGGCGATCTGAAACGTTGGTTGTCTGGCTTAAGCAACGATAACGCACAGGGTGAATATTACCTGACAGACGTTATTGCAGCTGCTCACGATGAAGGTCGTGCGGTTGAGGCTGTACATCCAGTAAGCCCAATTGAAGTTGAAGGCGTGAACGACCGCTCTCAACTGGCTCGTCTAGAGCGCGCTTACCAAGCTGAACAAGCAGACAAGTTATTAAAGCAAGGCGTAATGTTACGTGACCCAAGCCGCTTTGATCTACGTGGTGAATTGCAGTGTGGTATGGATGTTGAGATTGATACTAACGTTATCATCGAAGGCAGTGTAAGCATTGGCGATAATGTGGTTATCGGCACTGGTTGTGTATTGAAAGACTGTGAGATTGATGACAACACTATCGTTCGCCCATATAGCGTAATCGAAGGTGCGACAATTGGTGAAGACTGTACGGTTGGTCCATTTACTCGCTTACGTCCAGGTGCTGACATGCGCAACAATTCGCATGTAGGTAACTTTGTTGAAGTGAAGAACACTCGTCTTGGTGAGGGTTCTAAAGCGAATCACCTTACTTACCTAGGTGATGCTGAGATCGGTCAACGTGTAAATGTGGGTGCGGGTGCTATCACTTGTAATTACGATGGCGCGAACAAGTTTAAGACCATCATTGGCGATGACGTATTTGTTGGCTCAGACAGCCAATTAATCGCACCTGTTACTATTGGCAACGGCGCAACTGTCGGTGCGGGCTCAACGGTGACTCGTGATGTTGCTGAGAACGAGCTTGTTATTAGTCGTGCGAAAGAACGTAAAATTGCCAACTGGCAGCGTCCGACTAAGAAAAAGTAGCCTCAACTATAAAGCAGATGACTGCGATAGAGCTAATAGCACTGCTACTGGTTTTTCTTAGATATCTAGATATAAAAAAAAGAGCGATTAATCTCGCTCTTTTTGTTTTCTTTAACCTAGAAACTAGTCTTGTTTCTCGTCAGCGACCACTCGAGAGTTGTCTGGTGTCGCGAAGTGTTCAGAAAGCTCTTTGTTCGAAACAATATAGCCAACCCACAATGCACCCAAACAAATCACAACTGCAATACCCGTCGCGCTTAGTGCTTGGCTAGCCATTGCTGCGACCAATGCACTTGATAGGCCACTGATGCTGATTTGCAGGCTGTTTTGTAGGCCAGCAGCTGTTGCTGGGCTTTGTTTAGCGCTTGATAGGGCACGGTTTACTACGATTGGGTAAAGTGCGCCGTTTGCGACAGCAATCAAACAGAAAGGCGCAAGTAGAGGCCAGATTGACGTTAGTTCCCATTGTGATGCAATGAAAATCAGTAATGCGGCAACACTAAACAAACCAATAAGATTTCTTAGTACGACACCATCGCCATACTTCTTCACTGCCTGCTTACCGAAGTAACCACCCGCCATGAATGCAATTGTCTGTGGAATAAAGCTCAAGCCGATGTCTTTTGCTTCATAACCCAGTTGAGCCATGATCTCTGGCATACCGGTTAGGTAAGCGAAGAACGCTGCTGACGCTGAAGCAAACATCAACACATTACCCATGTAAGGCTTTGAATGAAGCAGTGCTTTGATATCGGTTTTGATCGACGTTTGTTTTACTTCTGGCACTTCTTTTGGTTGAGCCATGGTCGTTGCGATCAACAATGCGCCCATTAGCGTCAGTGTGATAAAGATACTGTGCCAACCAAAGCTGTCTGCTAGCAACACACCCAGTTGCGGTGCTAATGCTGGAGATAGCGCTACTAGAGGCATGATAGTCGCAAAAATTTGCTGGCTACTGCTCTGAGAGTAACGCTTGATTACCATTGCTTGCCAAATTACCGCAGGCGCACATACACCGATCGCTTGAATGAAGCGCAGTGTCAGTAGGTGCCATACTTCGGTACTGAATGCTAAGCCAAATGAAGCTGCAGTAAAGATAACAAGACCAACCGCCAACGTATTGCGGTGACCATACTTGTCACTCGCCAGACCCCAAAGAAGCTGACCCATTGCCATACCACCAAGGAATACAGTTAGAGACAGAGCAATTTGCTCTGGGCCGGTTGCGAAATCAACTTCCATTGCCTTAAATGCAGGAAGGTACATATCAGTTGCAATAAAGCCAAGCATTGAAAGAACTGCAAGGTAGACTAATTGAAATTTAGAAATATTCATAAGGTGCCATTAAACTAAAGGTAATGATGTTTTTATCATCAAAAAAATTGTTTGATATACAGAAGTGAGAGCCCCTGTTTATTTATGCTGACATTCTATTTTTCAGAGCTGATAAAATAAAACGCTAAAATATGTAGTTATCAATCAAAAAATTTGAAGGCTTATGTTCTCTAAATCCTCGTTAGAAATGCTCGACACTGTGGCGCGCTTGGGTAGTTTTACCGCAGCTGCTGAACAGTTGCACAAAGTGCCCTCAGCGATCAGCTATGGGGTTAGGCAGGTAGAGCAAGAGCTTGATGTTCTACTTTTCAGACGCTTACCAAGAAAAGTAGAGCTGACACCTGCAGGAGAGCTGTTTATTGAAGAGGCTCGTCAACTGCTGAGACAGATGGAAGAACTCAGTGCCCAGACTCGCCGAGCAGCGCGTGGTTGGAAGAAAACCTTGCGCCTAACGCTTGATAACGTGGTTAAGCTCGACAAGATGAAGCCTATGATTGAAGAGTTTTATCAAACCTTTGAGTTCGCTGAGCTGCAGATTAACATGGAAGTGTTTAACGGCTCTTGGGAAGCCATTGCACAGGGCAGGGCGGATGTCGTGATTGGTGCAACCTCGGCGATTCCGGTTGGTGGTGACTTTGAAGTTAAGGATATGGGGCGGTTAGATTGGGCATTTGTGATGTCACCCAGTCACCCGTGTGTGCGAGAGCAAAACCTTAATGAAGCCTTTGTCAGTCAATACCCAACAATATGTTTGGATGATACCTCCAGCGTGCTGCCTAAGCGTCACACTGGCCATTATGCAAGTCAGAGACGTCTACTATTGCCTAATTGGTACAGCGCAATAGAATGCCTTAAAAATGGTGTAGGGGTGGGTTACATGCCAAGGCATATCGCCGCACCTATTATTGAGCAAGGTTTGCTGGTAGAAAAAATATTACCTGAGCCAAGCCCGCAGAGTCATTGCTGCTTAGTGTGGCGTAAAGACGACAACCATAAGTTGATCGAGTGGATGGTTAAGTATTTAGGATCGAGTGAACAGCTTCACCAAGATTGGTTGGATCATCGCAAAGCGATCTAATGATGTGATCCGTTGAAGATCATTCGGGTTAGGTTTTAGTCTCGCCCATAAAAAGAGCGAGTAAATACTCGCTCTTTTTGATTCGGTCGTTAACTCTTATGACAAGAAGAACTTGTAGGAAGGGTTATCGGTTTCATCTTTGCATTGGTAGCCGAGTTCTTCTAAGTGCGTAGAGAACTGAGCCAAATCGTCATCACCAAGCTCAAAACCACACAGCACGCGACCGTAATCAGCACCATGGTTACGATAGTTGAACAAGCTGATATTCCAGTGAGTCCCTAAGGTATCAAGGAATTTAATCAATGCCCCTGGGTATTCAGGGAACTCAAAGCTGTAAAGACGTTCTTTCAATGGCTTCGATGGTTTACCGCCAATCATGTAACGAATGTGCAGCTTTGCCATCTCGTCATCAGACAAGTCGACAACTGGGTAGCCGCCCTCACGTAGGTCATTGATGATGTGTTCGAGTTCTTCTTGTCCACCTTGTAGACGTACACCAACGAAGATATTCGCCAGGCTTTCGTCGTTGTGGCGGTAGTTAAACTCAGTCACCGCTCGACCACCAATAATGTTACAGAACTCTAGGAACGCACCTTGTCGCTCTGGAATAGTCACCGCAAGTAGACCTTCTCGCTTCTCACCCAATTCACAACGTTCAGAGACATAACGCAGACCGTGGAAGTTGGTGTTCGCACCAGACAATACCGTTGCTAGTTGCTTATTTTGCAGTTGGTTTTGTTCTGAAAACTTCTTAAGGCCTGCCAGAGCAAGCGCTCCTGAAGGCTCAGCAATTGCACGGGTGTCTTCAAAGATGTCCTTTACCGCAGAGCAGATTTCATCGCTAGAGACTGTAATATGACCATCAATGTACTGTTGGCAAAGACGGAAGGTTTCTTCACCAATGCGTTTAACCGCAACACCATCAGCAAACATGCTGACCTGATCCAGTACCACTGGTTCACCCGCATCCAGTGCTGCTTTCAAGCAAGCTGAGTCTTCAGGCTCTACCGCAATCACTTTAATCTCTGGCATCAGTTGTTTGATAAGCACTGCAACACCAGCGGCTAAGCCACCACCACCAACTGGCACAAAGATATAATCCATGTGACCGTTTTGCTGCAGCATCTCCATGCCCATAGTACCTTGCCCTGCAATCACCAGTGGGTGATCGAAAGGAGGAACAAAGGTGAAGCCATGTTCAGCCGATAGGCGTTCCGCTTCCGCTTTTGCTTCATCGAAATTACTGCCGTGCAGAACCACATTACCACCAAATCCGCGTACCGCATCAACCTTGATATCCGGCGTCGTTTTTGGCATCACGATCGTGGTTTGAATACCCAACTTAGAGCCAGACAGTGCCATACCTTGAGCATGATTACCCGCCGATGCCGCAATCACACCTGCGGCTTTTTGCTGCTCAGAAAGGCTTGATACCATGTTGTAGGCACCACGTAGCTTGAACGAGTGCACCGGCTGACGGTCTTCTCGTTTAAGCTGAACCTGATTACCAATGCGCGCGCTTAAACGTGGCATATCCTGCAGAGGTGTCACGATAGCTGCTTCGTAAACCGGTGCTCTCAGGATCTGACGCAGATAATCTGCGCCAGTTTGTTTTTGGGGGCTGGAGGTGTCATCACTCATAGTTAGCCCTCAAGTTTAGACTTATCACGTACAGCGCCTTTGTCGGCACTGGTCGCCATGCTTGCATAAGCTTTCAGTGCGAAAGACACTTCACGCTGACGGTTTTCTGGTTTCCAGCCTAGTGCATCTTGTTTAACGCGACGTGCTTCAAGCTCTGCTTCTGGCACATCAAGTGTGATTGAGCGGCTAGGGATGTCGATAGTGATGATATCGCCAGTGTTTACTAGACCTATCACACCGCCACTTGCAGCTTCTGGAGATGCGTGACCGATAGACAGGCCTGATGTACCACCAGAGAAACGTCCGTCAGTTAGAAGCGCACACGACTTTCCTAGCCCCATCGATTTTAGGTAAGTCGTTGGGTAAAGCATCTCTTGCATGCCCGGACCACCTTTAGGACCTTCGTAACGAATAACAACCACTTCGCCGGCTTTTACTTTACCCGCTAAGATGCCGTCTACTGCCGTATCTTGGCTTTCGAATACGATTGCAGGGCCTTGGAATTTAAGGTTTTCTTCATCAACACCCGCGGTCTTAACGATACAACCATCAACCGCGATGTTACCTGAAAGTACCGCTAGACCACCTTCTTGGCTGAATGCGTTTTCTTTAGTACGAATACAACCTTCTTTACGGTCGTCATCAAGACGATCCCAACGGCAATCTTGTGAGAATGCTTTGGTTGTTCGGATGCCCGCAGGGCCAGCACGGAAGAACTTAAGCACGGCTTCGTCTTCTGTCTGCATGATGTCGTACTGTGCAAGTTGCTCTTGCATGCTTAGACCAAGCACGGTGCGAGTTTGGTTATTGAGTAGACCTGCACGGTCAAGTTCACCTAGGATAGCCATTACGCCACCAGCACGGTGAACGTCTTCCATGTGGTATTTAGGCGTCGAAGGAGCAACTTTACATAGGTGTGGAACACGGCGAGACATCGCATCGATATCATCCATATCGAAATCAATATCGCCTTCTTGAGCGGCTGCTAAAAGGTGAAGAACGGTGTTACTAGAACCACCCATTGCGATATCAAGCGCCATCGCATTATCAAATGCTGCGCGGTTTGCGATGTTGCGTGGTAGTGCTGATTCGTCGTCTTGCTCGTAGTAACGCTTAGTTAGATCAACGATGCGCTTACCGGCATTGATGAACAGTTCTTCACGGTCTGCGTGTGTCGCCAGCATAGAGCCGTTACCAGGCTGAGATAGGCCAAGTGCTTCTGTTAGACAGTTCATTGAGTTGGCTGTGAACATACCTGAACATGAACCACAGGTTGGGCATGCAGAACGTTCTACTTGCTCACTTTGCTCATCTGAAATCGTTGGATCGGCACCTTGGATCATTGCATCAACAAGGTCGAGCTTGATGATTTGATCTGAAAGCTTGGTTTTACCTGCTTCCATTGGGCCGCCAGATACAAAGATCACTGGGATGTTTAGGCGCATAGCTGCCATCATCATTCCCGGAGTGATTTTGTCACAGTTAGAGATACACACCATCGCATCTGCACAGTGTGCATTGACCATGTACTCTACCGAGTCTGCGATAAGCTCACGTGATGGCAGTGAGTACAGCATACCGCCGTGGCCCATTGCGATACCATCATCGACTGCGATGGTGTTGAATTCTTTAGCGATACCGCCGGCTTTCTCGATTTCACCCGCAACCAGTTGACCCATGTCTTTAAGGTGAACGTGGCCTGGTACAAATTGAGTGAACGAGTTTACAACCGCGATGATCGGCTTACCGAAGTCATCATCTTTAACGCCAGTTGCACGCCATAAAGCGCGCGCACCAGCCATGTTGCGTCCGTGGGTAGTCGTTGCTGAACGATAGATTGGCATTGCTTAAATCCTTATAAAATATTTGGCTGTTGCTTACTTAGTTGTTTGCGTTTGGTTTGCTGAAGTTTGGTCTGCTGGGTAAACATAATCTAACCAGCCCCACTTATCTTCAGTCGTGCCATTGAATAAACCAAAGTAAGCCGCTTGAACTTTTTCAGTGATAGGACCGCGTTTGCCTTCACCTACTGTAATTTTGTCTACGCTGCGAACCGGAACGATTTCGGCAGCTGTGCCTGTCATGAATACTTCATCGGCAAGGTATAGTGCTTCACGAGCAATGTTCTCCTCACGGATCTCATAACCCATGTCTTTTGCTAGTGTCATGATCGAATCACGAGTGATACCCGGCAGAATTGCGCTGGTCGCTGGTGGCGTTGATAGTACGCCGTTACGTACCACAAAGATGTTCTCACCTGCACCCTCTGAAAGGTAACCATCAACACTCAGTGCGATGCCTTCATCGTAACCATGACGGCGAGCTTCACCACCAACCAGTAGTGAAGATAGGTAGTTACCACCGGCTTTTGCTGCGGTTGGGATAGTGTTTGGAGCGGCACGGTTCCAGCTAGAAATCATCGCATCAACGCCGTTTTCTAGCGCTTCTTCGCCTAGGTAAGAACCCCAAGGGAAAGCAGCGATGATCAGATCCATCTCTGTGTTTTCAGGCGGGCAAACACCTAAGCCAACGTTACCGACAAAGCCGAGAGGGCGGATGTACGCTGACTCTAGCTTATTTTGGCGTAGCGTTTCGCGAGTCGCTTCCATAATTTCTTCCTCAGTGTAAGGAATAGGGAAGCGGTAGATTTTTGCTGAGTCTTTTAGGCGCTTAGCATGCTCTGGGTGACGGAAGATAACCGGACCCTTTGGTGTGTTGTAGCAACGAACACCTTCAAACACAGAAGTACCGTAGTGCATTGCGTGAGTCAGGACGTGAACGTTCGCCTCTGCCCAAGGAACCATCTCACCATTAAACCAAATATAGTCTGCTGTTTTAGCTGTCATGTTAGCGGTTCCTTATGCGTTTATCTTTTGTTGTAAGTTGTTGTTTGGCAATTCATTACGGCTGATCGAGATAACGTCAACGGTACGCACATCCCACAGTTTTTCGATTTGGTTTACCAAGAAAGAGATCGGACGCTCACTGTCGACAATGATCTCAACACTCGCCACTTTGCTTTCGTGGTTTTGAGTGCCAGCTACTTGCTTAACAATAAAGCCACGGTGGCGGATAACACGAAGAACACGCTCTAGTAGTACAGGCTTATCATCGGCTTTGATGTCTAATAGGTATCTTTTCATGTTATGTGTTCTCCAACATCTCACTGTTTGAAGCACCTGGCGGTACTAGTGGCCATACGTTCTCTTCTTCATCGATAAGAACATGAAGTAGGTAAGCGGTTTTGCTCTCTAGCATCTCTTTCAGTGCTGGTTCTACTTCTTCTTTACGCGTGATGGTTTTGCCCGGGATATCAAATGCTTTCGCTAGCATGACGAAATCCGGGTTGTCATCCAAGATGGTTTCACTGTGTCGGCCATCAAAGAACAGCGATTGCCATTGGCGAACCATGCCTAAGCGCGAGTTGTTAAGCAGCACCATTTTTACTGGGATTTGGCGACGCTTCAGCGTACCAAGCTCTTGAATGTTCATCATGAACGAGCCGTCACCTGAGATAAGTATAGATTGGTCATTAGGACGACCAACCGATGCACCCATGGCTGCAGGTAGGCCAAAGCCCATAGTGCCTAAGCCCGCTGAAGTGATGAAGTTTTGTGGATCGCGTGGCTGAATGTGTTGAGCTGCCCACATCTGATGTTGGCCAACATCGGTCGAAACCATAGAACTCGCAGGCATCATGTCTGACAGTTGTTTCAACAACAGAGGTGCGAAGATAAGGTCGCCAGGGTGGTCGTAACGCCATTTGAATGAGCTACGAAGGCCTTCGGAGTGATGAACCCAAGAAGAGATGTCTTGGCTTAGCTCCAGTTGAGGCATGATCTTGTTGATGTCACCACGAATTGGTGCATCGGCAAGACGTAGTTTGCTGAACTCAGCCGCATCGATATCAATATGGATAACTTTAGCGTGCGGTGCAAAGGTGTCGAGCTTACCAGTAACTCGGTCATCAAAACGAGCGCCCACAACAATCAACAGGTCACTTTCTTGAACCACTAGGTTAGCGGCTTTAGTGCCGTGCATACCAAGCATGCCAAGATAGTGTGGGTCGTCACGCTCGATAGTGCCTAAGCCTTTCAGTGTGCTTACGGCCGGCATTGGGTTAAGGCGTAAAAACTCACGAACTGCATCGGTTGCTTTCGCCAGTTGAACGCCACCACCTACGTATAAAACAGGACGAGTCGCTTGAGATAAGAAGTACTGAGCTTGCTCAATAGCATCCGTTGTCACAACAGGAATTGCTGGTGGTGTAAATTCAGGAAGAATTTTTACAGGGGATTCGGCTAGTTGAACATCTTTAGCGATATCGACAATAACCGGACCGGGACGCCCTGCTTTTGCAACGATAAATGCTTCAGCCAATGTTGGCGCAAGATCTTCAATATCGGTAACAAGGTAGCTGTGTTTAGTACATGACAGAGACATACCAATCACATCCATTTCTTGGAATGCATCGGTACCAATGTGGGAACTAGCAACTTGACCAGTGATAGCTACGAGTGGGATGGAATCCATAAAAGCATCAGCAAGACCTGTGACTAGGTTAGTTGCACCCGGGCCTGAGGTTGCCATACAAACAGCGACGTCTTGCGTTGCTCGAGCCATACCGATAGCGGCCATTGCAGCGCCTTGCTCATGGCGACATAGGATATGTTCAACCCCGCCGTCATAGAGTGCATCGTAGATTGGCATGATGGCACCGCCAGGGTAACCAAATACGGTCTCAATGCCTTGTTGCTTGAGTGCGGATACGACCAGTTCTGCGCCTTTCATCGTAATTCCTCCGTATTACCTTTGTTTTGGTAATTGTTTCCATTGTCTCTGCACATCTTGTGCTCCCATTCTTCCTGTAAATCGGCAAAGCCGAAAATGTTTCAAAATATAAAATCGAATGTCTAAATTAGAAAAAACCCCCGGACTTTTCAGTGCGGGGGTTTTTTCTAATTCGTGGTTACTTTTTTCCCACTCGCCCCCGCGCAGTCT
The DNA here is from genome assembly GCF_041464685.1 of Vibrio sp. 10N.237.312.B06. Classification (NCBI taxonomy): domain Bacteria; kingdom Pseudomonadati; phylum Pseudomonadota; class Gammaproteobacteria; order Vibrionales; family Vibrionaceae; genus Vibrio; species Vibrio sp. 10N.237.312.B06. The sequence goes on along the minus strand of NZ_JBFSPI010000011.1, from coordinate 12,388 downwards.
CAATAATGACTACGATAATCAGGTTAATCAGTGCGTAAATGCGAGCGTTAAATGTCATAAAGTTCGAGTTTTCTCGTTTATTGTCTTAAGTAAATGTCTACATCTCTAGTGTTATCACACAAATCTGCTGCATGACAAGGAAAATGTCATTCTTTTTTCACATTAAAACACCATTCCACCACGCTATATAACAACCTTATCGCTTTGGTGAGCAATGAATATCCAGAGTGAATACTTTTAAATCAAAGACAAAGGAAAGTTATGGGACTCGCAATAATTCATAGCCGAGCTAGTGTGGGTGTAGAGGCACCAGAAGTGACTGTGGAAGTGCATATTAGCAACGGAATGCCCGGTTTTACGCTGGTGGGTCTACCTGAAACGACGGTCAAGGAATCTAAAGATCGAGTAAGGAGTGCCATCATCAATTCTCGCTTTGAATTTCCATCGAAAAGAATCACGGTCAACCTTGCACCTGCAGATTTACCCAAAGAGGGAGGACGTTTCGATCTGCCAATTGCGCTTGGGATTTTGGTGGCGTCAGATCAGCTTCCTACATCAAAAATAGCTCAACATGAATTTATCGGTGAGTTGGCGTTGTCTGGAGAGTTGCGCTCAGTAAAGGGCGTGTTGCCAGCGACGTTAGCCGCCGATAGTGTCGAACGATGCTTAGTGGTTCCACACCACAATGGTGATCAGGCAGCCTTAGTCGGCAAGGGGGCCCATAAATCAGCGCAAACCTTGCTGGAGGTTTGCGCTGACATGTGTGGTCAGGCTCTGCTTGGCTTGTATCGAACCGAGCATCATCAGCCTGATGTTTCAGAGCTCCGCGATCTACAAGATATTATCGGTCAGCAACAAGGTAAGCGCGCACTGGAGATCGCCGCAGCGGGCAACCATAACCTGCTTTTTCTCGGCCCGCCCGGAACTGGAAAAACCATGTTGGCGTCTCGATTGCGCGATTTGTTACCTGAGATGAGTGACGACGAGGCGATGGAAACCGCTTCGGTGGCTTCTTTAACGCAACAAGAAATCAATCAATACAACTGGAAACAACGACCTTTCCGTTCTCCACACCATTCGAGTTCGATGGCAGCATTGGTCGGTGGTGGCTCGATACCTCGCCCCGGAGAGATCTCTTTGGCGCATAACGGATTATTGTTTCTCGATGAGATGAGCGTAATCCCAATAATAAAAAAATATCAAAATTAACACTGTAAGTTGATTTATATGGTTTTTTTTGTGTTTCCACATTTCTATTTTATATTGATAATAATTACTCAGATAACTAGAGTGGTTGTTAGTTGTCAATTTGTGGGATGCGATTGTGAACGTCAAAACACTAAATGAGCTTTCTTTATTAAATACGGCACTGTCAGTCGAATACTCTAACTACCTAACACTTGCTGCTGAATCCTCAGTCTCAAAAACACGAATACAGCAAGTATTGAATATTTATGCGGCCTACTGCTACTTGGTTGAACAAGGTAACTACACTGCATTGGAAATATTGAATGACTCAAACTCACTTAATGCACACTTCCAGTCGCTCATTGGTTTTATTTATGGCAGTGATGATATCACTATCCATCGCAGATATAGCCTATGCAGCGAATTAAAAAATATTTTTCGCCACATTGCACAAGATAAGCAACTAACTCTCGATGAAGTGCATTTGTCTACCTTGAAAATGACAGAAGGAGCTTCGAGCTGTCTAGCACAGTTTCGAAAGCTTAATATAGATAAAAGAAAAGCTGACTACCTAAATGGCTGGCAAGTGGTATCAAAAGAAGGGAAAAGCTTTGAGGTTCACCTAGATATGCTTTATGTGAATTTTGGTGAAGCGTTTACAAACAAGATTCATCTCGCTCTAAAAAACTATGCTTATACACAAAAATCAACATCTCTAGCTCAGGGGTTAGTCACACTCAAAACCCTTTTTGCCGGTATATCCACAGTCTATAACGAAAGGGACGAATTAAAAATAGAAGCCCTCCTGAGCCGCAACCATGTGCAGCCCTTTTTCCACAAAGTGTTTAAGGTGCTATTTGTTCGTTCCCAAGCCGCCCAGAACTGCCCAAGGAGTTTCCACACTAAGTGGCGAAATATCATTAACTTTTATACAGAGTGCTTTATAAATACTGGTGTTTTAGCTGAACCCCACAAACCATTCATCGTTCCAGCTTGGAAAGACCCGAAAGGTGCAGCGCCCACTTTTTCAATTGGTGGTAATGCAACGCAGTCAGAAAGCAGCAGGTGGTTTGCTAATATACCAATCAAAATTAAAGATGAAGAGGCTGTTTCAATTATTCAACAACGTGTAGATAGAGATATGGCGCACATTAGGCATATATGCATCCTGAAGTTGGAGGAGTTTCTAGAGCGAGAAGGTAGAAATAAAGCTTTTCAGAGCACAGGTTCAGTTAAGCCACTGAGTGACACTTTAGGCAACCTTCAATATTACAGCTTTGTCGGTGAAGATAAGTTAGATAATACGGTTGCAACATTTTATGAACACGGTATAGCGCCTAAAAGCTCAAACTATCAATCATTTTTGGGGTTTGCTGGTAATGCTAGCCAACTTCAAACTGAGTTAAATTTACCTACCAAATCAACACTAAATGCTCTTTTAACCCTTCTTGTGATGGAGCACCCTCTGATAACGCCTTCTTGGTTAGCTAAATGGGACTTATTTGATGCAAGTGGCAATATGGTGGGCTACAAGAAAGTGGGTAACCAGTACATTGCGGTGAGTTACAAATCACGAAAAGGAACTACCAATGCACAACAAGAAATTGTGCTTAATGCGCTTTCTAAATCCATAGTAGAGTTCTTGATACAACACACTCGCATGAGTCGTGAATACTTAAAGGATAAGGGGGATGTTAATTGGCGAAAGATGATTTTGACCGCTACCGTTTCCAACGCGGTGCGCCCAAGTAGCCTCAATAACACTCTTTCCTCGGCAAATGATTTTTATGATTGGCTTCAAGACAACTCGCTTTTTGATAAGAGCAGTAATATCACTCTAGCAGATGCCCAATCAATTTCTGAGATTCACTCATTGCGCTCGATTAGACGACACCGAGGTTTTCAAATTTACTTGGCAACGCGCTCGATGGATGCCGTTGCGGAGGCGCTTGGCCATAAAAAGAAAGATGTAAATCTACTGACCTCTTATCTTCCAAACCCACTGATGGACTTCTTTAATGCACGTTGGATACGTCAGTTTCAGAACGCTATTTTACTTGAAGCCATGAAATATTCGGTGTACCGACTTGATGCTGTGAACATGAGTGCTCAAGACATCGAAGAGTTCTTAAATAACCATGGTATCAGCAATATTCCAGAGCATTTCGATCATGGTTTTGTTCAGCAGGCCACTATTGATAATGAAACCTCAAAGTATTTAGTATTCGACCAATTAACCTACACAATATCTGCCTCTCTTTTGCAGTTATTAATGGCAATACGCCTTGTTGTTGAAAGTAGCGACGATGAGGATTCTTTTTTAGACATTGTTTATCACTGGTATCAATCAGCAGTGTTTGTCTTAGACACTTTAAGTTCAGGCAGGCATGACGCTGATGATAATTTGATGGAAGCGCTTGATATTGCAACCAATAACGCACTGGATGCTGACTCAATTAAAGGGGCGCTGCTATGTTAAGTGTTGCTATCGACAATTCCTCTATTGCAAATCTCATTGAAGGCATAGTGCTAGACCATTCGCTCTTGAATGGTCTAAGTGCAGAGGCTCTTGAGCAAATCATAAATTTTTCAGTAGCAAATGATGACTATCGAGCATTAGATATCATCACGAATATCCATGCAGGCATCTACGGCTATGATGACAGACAGCCTGAATGGTTAGAGTCCAGCTTTCCTGCAAACAAATGGGTCCTAACATTTAGCAAAACCCAAAAAATGATACATTGGGACAAAGTTTACTTGGACGATGGTAAGAAGCTCACGGATACGAAGCATCAAAAACTATTAAACAGTTTTAAATACTGGATCACAGCAGCAGATAACCCATTAGAAAATGGTGGAAAAATTAATAGCCCTATAACGGCTTATAAAAAAGTTACCAAAGTTATCGTTCTCATCAATGCTATTTTGCTGCACTCGAAAGGACTAAAACTGGCAAAATACCACCTCCTGAATGTGAATGATGATTATTGGCTGAACATATTGACGAACTACGCCGAGAACGGAATTTTCCAAGGCGTGTACGAGATTGATAAGCGCACTCAAGTATTACTGGATAATGTGTCTCAGAGTATTTCAGATGCAGATGCTCAAGCGTTTAAAGATAAGTATCCCTACATTTCACGAAACATTATTCAAGATGAAATTGCCTTATCTCTAGCTGAGAGAGAAAAGGTGTGTGCGTGGCTTTTTGAGCAAGGTTATTACCAATCTGGAGAAGCCATTAGATACACTGGCAATAGCGCTGTGCTCGTTGAACTATTGTTTGATGGCAAGATGCTTCATCAAAACATTAAGTTACCCAGTTACCCAGAGCTTTACCTCAAAGAGGCAAAACGAGGGGCAGAGTATCGTGCAGTTGATAATAAAGATACTTCATCAGGCACGAATCGAAGAACAATCTCGACATGGATTGAAGCTATTCGATTGATTCATACCAACCTTGAGCGTGAAGATGCAGCAAGCTCCTCAATTCTGTCTGAGCGTGTCAGTGCAGATCACATTAGTAGGTTAGTTAGCTTAAAAAAAGCAGGACGTACTCGCACTTTACCGCCTAAATTTGTGTTTAATTTAATTTGTCAGTGCTATGAGTTTGCCAAAGAACATCTACCTACAGAGGAAGGCTCTGTTACTTTGCTGGATGAAACGTTAACTCTGCTATCTAAAGCAAGAAGCAAATCTGCTGCAAAACATTCCAATACACTTCGACCATCACAAGGGAGCTTAGCTTGGAATGAAGAATTGCATCGAGATATGTCTGGTTCGCATCGTGCTCACTGGCTTGAAACGGAAGCGATCGATTGCTTGAGTTGTGAATACCTGAAAAAAGGAATAAAACAGGTTCAAAGCTTTACTGAAAGCATTGAAAAGCGACACGAACGTATTCGAGCCAACGAAAGCTTGTTTGATTTGTTCTCAGTACTGCAAGGCTCTATACAGGTCTTGGTGGGTGTAATCATGGCTCGAAGGCAAGATGAATTAATCAAAATGAAATCACATGGCAACCTATCACCTAATGTTAATCCTTTTTCAGAGGGTGAAAAAGCAGAGTACAGTCTGAAATTTAAGGTAAAAAAAACAGGCTCAAAAGGGGTAAATGCCACAATAGAAAGACCGATTCCTTTATCTATCGCAAGGTTCGTTTGGCAACTAGAGCAATTTAACATCAAAGCGAGCGAGTTAAATCTATCCAAAGGAAATTTGTCTCTGTTTAACAATTTAAACTCAAAATATTGCCAGTTAAGTCATGTAGTACCCGCATCCTTTAATGCACACCTTGATGATTTGTGTGATTACTTAGAAACGGACTTAGTAGAGTACGATAACGGTGAATACCGCCGTAATTATGTTCGTCAACACCAATTAAGACGCTTCTTTGCTATAGCGTTCTTCTGGTCTGGGGGATTTGATGGTATGGATGCTTTGCGTTGGATGTTTGGACATTCAGATATGGAACATCTATACCACTACATCTCAGAGTCGGAGACAGGGGCAGTACTAAACGGGGTTAAAGCCAGTGTAATTGTCCGTGGTGTTGTCGATTCCACCTCTGAACTTGCCAAACTCGAAGGAATAGAAGGTGTTCGCAAAATGATTGCAGAGCGAATGACTGGTGATAGCTCAATACCACTCACAATAGAGTCGGTGAGTGAAGCGGTAGAAGATTACGATGATGAATCTTATCTAACCGTACCTCACATTAGTCAACTTCAAAAAGAGCAGGACATTGAAACGGAGGTTATCCACCTTCTAGAAGAGGGGATAATCACGCTTGAGCCAGAATTCTTTACCGTCGAAGATTGCGATGGGAACACCACTCAAACCTTTAATCTAATTTTAAAAATCAAAGACCTTGATAGAGGGTTGGGACAATGAGAGTTTTAGAGAAAAACCAAACCAAGGTACTTGAAACAGAAAAGCTACTGAAAGAAATCCTCGCAACTCCTGCTGAGTTTAAAAATGATGAAGAACTACAAAAAGCGCTAAAGTCACAATCGGCCATAGCTAAATATCAGAACCAAGAGCGGAATATCACTTCGTGTTCGCTAAACACGATCAAAAGTATCTCAGAAGCACTCTTAGATAGAGGGTTCTTATCATTAGATGAACTGCGAATTAATGCAAAGTTGGCGATAGAAGCTGCGCATCACGCTGAGAAAGCTTCCAAAGGCAACAAGCAAACCGCAGTGGGTTTAAAGCATAAAGTCGCAGAGCTTGAATCGAAACTGGATGCAGCGCAGCGCAGCAATTTTTTACTGACCGTTATTGTTTCAGAATTGCGCTCCAAGCTAAAACAACTCGCAGTGCATGAAGGAACAGTGGAAGAGCGAAAGGAACTTTACCGAGTTCATAATAAGAAGATTGAAGCGGAGCTAAATTACACGTTGAATGGGGAGGTTTAATGGCGGTTCGCAAGCTTAAAGACTTTGAACAGTGGAGTCATCTTGGGTTTGATGGCAAGCTTATCTTTCGTGAGCTCCTAGACATCCCTTTTGTTACTTACAGTAATCATGCACCTTGCTATGAAGCCAATGCTTATATTCACCAGATGATGCTGAGAGGCCATAAAAGAGACACAATTCGTGGGTTTACACACCATATAATTCATTTGGTACATTTTCTTGAAAAACAGCCAATGCTGAGTCGATTTAGCCAACTGACCGACGCAACATTCACACTGTTTATTCAGTCGTTACAAGCAGAGAAAACGCCTCTAGGTGAACTTGTTCGCAGTAACAACACGGTTAGAACTATTGCTCGTACCTGTCTTGAGTTTTTGAATTTTGTCCAAGATTTTCACGATTTGAGTGCTTTTATAGGCAAGGATAAAGGTAACTCAATTCAGATTATTGAAAAGCCATATAAGCGCAAACAGGAGGGCTATAAAGGGTTTGTTGAGGGTGTTAAAGTCACCCATACCGCCGTGCCAACAAAAAGTGAGATCAAGAAACGCCACCCAGTTTCAGAAGATGCGGCCTTGCGTGTGTGGGAGTTTATCAAGACTCAGAAAAACAAAGATAAACGCAGAAGAGACATGGCGTTATACACCGCAATGGAGCAATTAGGTGCTCGTGTAACGGAGCTTAGCTTAATTAAAGTGACCGATTATCAGGAAGCAAGACGCACAGGTATGATTACCCTTACCACCTTAAAGCGTAAGGACGATAACACCACTCGAAAGATTCCCGTACCACACATTTTGCTATCAGTGATTGCGGATTACATCAAAGTGCGTAAAAAGGTAATGAGGAAGAAGAAAGTTCAGCATGATTACCTATTTATTAGCCTAAAAACAGGGCGATGCTTATCTGCTGACTCATGGACAACTTACTTGAACTTATGGAAAAAAGAGCTTGCCATTGAGGGTGAGTTGCATCCTCATTTATGGAGGCATGCATTCATTACAGATAAGCTCAAAGGGCTTATTCTGGCTTCTAAAGAAGTGAATGATAAAGATGATTTCCGAAAGCATTTGCTGCATACGCAAACATTTAAAATGCAGCTTCAGCAGTGGACTGGTCATACAAATCTTAGTTCTTTAGATATCTATATTGACCTCGCCTTTACTGATATCAACGGCTACACAGAGGTTTATAATGCTGTTTTTCTAAAGTCGAGTGTTGACCTAGTAAAACGTCAGATTGAGTTGTTAGAAGAACAGATTGCAAGGAAGGTGCTAACACCTACCGCAGCGCTCGGTGAGATGAAGAGACTGTTAGGGGATTTTCAGTCTGATATAGATAAAAGTATTGTCTCTTCGTCACAGTAAAGTTCATCAGCAAGCGGTCACACAACACGTTTTTGGATAGAAGCGTGTTAGAAATTTCCGCCTAACACGCTGTCATCAGATTAGATAAATTAGCTTAAGGTCATAGCCGTTTACTCAAAAAGCTAGTCCGAAACTTCGAAAACAGTATGCCAACAAGTTTTATCTGCAACCTACTAACCAACCAGTGCTTCATCAAGAGCATTCAAAGCTGAAACTATGGTTTCAACAGTCCCGTATTCAAATTCATCTCTGTCGGCTTCTTCGTGAGTCCCCTTATTCAAATAAAGCCAATGAGGGTCTTGTCCGCTGACACCTAGCAGAGTTTCGAATGCACTTACAATTTCTATTTTATTCGGGATCTCCGCTTTAGAGCGATTAATTTTAGCTTTCAAATTTTCAGCAAGAGCCCTTAAATCATGTGGTAAATGTGGAGCCCTCTTTGAAACACTAATCAGTCCATCGCTTTTATCACAGTGTCTGCTGTAATGCCCCCATGCTTTTTCGCTTAAATGCTCTAAAGCACGTCGAGAGGAAGCCAGAGCATTGCGATATTCTGCACTTTCCAAGTGAGTAGTTGCGGCAAGCACATAATTAGGTGGGCAAGTGAAGGATGCTACCTGGATGTGTGATTCCCCACGTTGCGGTAAGAACTTGTATGTTGCCGACTCTCTTGCCGCTTTCTTTCCAATATCTTGATGAATATTTTTGAGGAATTCCTCACCATGACAGGCCAAAATGATCTGTTTTTCCTTGAAAAAATCATCCTTGTACAGCGTTTCTCGAATAGCTTTACGGTGCTCGTCGTCAATAGCGTTAACTGGATCATCAAAGATGAGAAGTGGACTATCTGTTTTCAGGTTTTTAGCCAGCAGAATTGATAGACCAATACAACGAATATGTCCTTCACTCAACACGTGCAGCGCATCGAAGAACTTTGCTGGTTCAGACTGATAAGAAATTTCAATGCGCTCTCCAGAAGCCAGCGGCAGCTTTATTGCTGCTAATTGATCTTTAGGTGCATCATAACGGTTAAAGGCATTGTATAACTGCGTAACAAGCTCGCCTAAATCAGCAACAAGCTTACTGGGTAGCTTCTCTTTGTATTCAAAGAGCATATCGACGAATTGTTTGTAGCTGTCAGCTATTTGTCTATTCGCTGCTACAACTGCTTTCTCTGCTTCAGCTTCCGTAATTAGTTCTTTATTTTTTTCATCAAAAGCCTCAATCGCTTGCTGTGCTTTTTTTATAGCATCATCATAAGTGGTGCGCTGGGTCTGTAACTTTGTTGCTTGCTCTTTAAGCTCACGAAGTTTCTTTAGCTTTTCCTGTTTAGGTTTTCGTTCTTCGTTAGCTTGTTTAACTTCAACATCACGTTGCTCAAGTAGCTTAACTTGCTCAACTAACAATGCCCATGGCGTTACCTGATCTCCCTCTTGGTTTAGGCTTTGCCACCAAGTCCAACCTAATGTTGTACTATCGTCGACAATGTGAGGAATTAGAAGATTTTCACCTTCTTTATTATATTTTACACAAGTAGAAACTATAGTATGAACCGACTGAATTGCTTTAGAAAACTCAGCTTTAGCCTGAGTTTGCTTCGTTTCTAATTTCGCTAAATGACCAAGCTTTTCCAATTCGGTTGTAGCTAATACAAATGGATTCTGTGTGACCTGCTCTAAAGGCGTTTTACAAGCTGGACACTGCTCTTCACTCGTACCTTGCAAGTCAAGCACGGCACCATATAGCTGCTTGAATGATAGACCCTCACTTGCTTTCGCGAGTTCATCTGATACTTCGTTCAAGCTTTGATGTGTTGCTTCAACTTTCGCTTTACTCTCCTCCAATTTTTTAACAGAGAGGTCAGTAATGTCTGGTTGTTTTTTCTGTAATTCTGCATCTAAGGTCTGAATTTCACCTGGTTTTTCCTCGCTACCCAAAGTCACAAGCATTTGCTGAAAACTAATTTCAGGGGCAAGTTTTTTTGCCAGATCTAGTTCATTAACAGTGGCTACTTTTAGATATTCTTGATTGTCTACAGTTGTTTGATGATGAACAGCAAGTTGCTGTCGTTTTTCTTTTAGCTGGAGTCCTTTTTTCCCGACCAAATCAATATGACGTTCATCCAGTTCACGGCTAAAATTTTTGACAAAGCTGTTAAAACTTTCCAGACCGAACAGACTTGAAATCAACTCTGTTTGTTTAGCTGGTGCTTGCGCTGCAATGCGAGAAAAGCTATCAATGCGGTTCTTTTCTACAAAACAGAAGCGATATAGAGACTCGTTTGGTGAAACAAAAACAGTTTCACCTTTACTATTCACTCCTTCGATGACAGGAGCGGCATAGCGATTAACATGGGCATTTTTTAGATATTGCGCGGAAGTAAGACGTTTACTCTGAGCTTCTTCGACAGCACCCAGTAAACCAAACTCTAGCGCCTCGCAAAAACTTGACTTACCAGCACCATTCGGGCCATAAATCAACACAAGAAGATTATAGAGGTTTAATGTCTCTTCTTTAGCAAATCCACGGAAGGGGCCGACGCTAATTGACTTAAGCAACTTAATGATATTTTCGCTGCTGCCATCCTCAGTAGCAGCTTCCGCTACCACATCAGATAGTTTATCCCAATTGCCAGAAGTTAAATCTACAACCTTCTTCGCACGACGGCTTTGTGCTGTGCCTAAAGGCTCCAACGTATCTAAATGGTCAAGAACGAGGTTTCCGATTTTTCGTATTCCTATCGCTGAATCATCACCAGTTAACGTTTGTATAAATCGTATCAGTTCATTCTTAATCAATATTACTGCCCTTATTTTTTAACGTTTCCAACTTGTTCATGAGCATTGAAAGCTACCGTTCCTCTCAAAATGGCATGGATACGTTGCTAGAGTTACAAATCTTTGCTGAAACGAAGCTCAATACATCATAAATGTCTAAAATCCCAAGTGATAATTTACCATAAAGTAATCAGAGTAAAACTTGAGTTAGGTCGCGAGTATATGCAAACACTTAACTCTTACAATGGTTTGAGACGATGTCGTTTCATGATAAACACGTTGCGCTTATATGATTAGCTTTACTAGACGAAACTCGTATCTTTTTACGCCCATTAGCGCTCTCCCTAACAATGGGGCACAAACGAGTCAGACAAGCTTGAAGCTACAGTTATCACGTAAAATAGAAAATTGAGAATAATGTTTGCTGTCGGAAAGCCGCTTAGTAAAGCTTCCAACCCTGTTGGTTACCTGTCAATTTCACCGTGAAATCCGACAATAAAAAGCAACCTAAGCGTATGTTTTGTAATAATTAATTGCAGGTGCAAAAGTTGTCGTTTTTTTAGAAAACGCATTCCGAACTGAAGGCGGTCAATACCAGCTACTATTGACCGCTGGTCGCGCGTAATAGAGCTACTTTTTGTAGTTATGGTCGTGTCTGTGTTTTAGACAAGCTAAGCTAGATCCCTTTAGATTTACCACGTAATTGCATGGTTTATAAGTACTTTAAGGGGAAGAGAAGCTCATTCCGCAGGTTGCGATTCGCACACTGCGAAATGAGCGTCTAACTAGAAAAGGGGCAGATATGAGTTGTTGCAGAATCTGCAATCACTGAGCTTTCTCGTTGCTCGGGCAATTATTGCAACAGTTCAACTACCGAGGAATCCTCGATAGTTGCTTGATAAGCAATGTGCATATTTTGCACATTAGTTAGTTCTATTGCCAAAGCGACGAGATCAGAACCGGGTTGGAGCAGAGGTGATTTACGAAACAACCTGTTGCACAATTAGAAGATTGGAGTTGTTGCAGAATTTGCAACAACTGAGGTTTTACTCGAAACCTTAGTAATTGATACTAGAAAAGGATGTAGCCGAGTGTTAAGCCCACAACCATTATGATGATACTGGTTAATGTCATATTGTTGTCGACCCATTCATCAACCTTACTCATTCGAAGTTCCTCTTTCTTTGCTAATCATGTCAAAACCATGTTCAACACCATAAATTACTTCACGTAAGAGCGTCTCATTTGGTGAGTTCAAATTAGCAATTACTCGACCAATTTCATTGCCCAAGTCACAAAGTTCAATATCACCATCTGGAAGGCTATCAAGCGCTAACTTGAGGTTTGAAAGAAAAATATCAGGGTTCAGCAAATCTGAACTAGGGTTATCTAAAACCTCATTTCGATCAGCCATGAAATCATCTGTAACCCGTTCTACCTCATCGGCGAAGGATAGCCAATCAGGCTTTGTTTTCACTGTGCGCATTATAAGGATTCACCCCTTTCAACAGCTCTTTTTCGGTCAACTTTTTTTTGCTCATCGGATACAACCTGACAGGATATTTAGATTAGTTGGAGGGCTCTTCTCCGCTTAGATGAGTCTATAAATTAACAATAAAACCGGTAACACATT